>JANQHZ010000730.1 GCA_028282445.1 Candidatus Binatia bacterium
CTTGCAGGCGTTGTCGGGCGGCGCCGTCCAGGAGTGGGCGGACGACAAGCTCGCCGGTGTGCTCAAAGCGATTCGGAACTTTCCGATACCGATCAGCGAAGAGGCTGTCGTCGGTCGGATCGCAGCGTTGCCGGATTCACTGCCGGAGCTGTTGCGGCGTATCGATCGCGAAGCGAAGGCACGCGGTGTGGTTATCGAGGTCTCGGCGCACGCGGCGATCGGGTTGGCGCGCTGTCAGATTCTCGGAGGCGGCGATCCGCGCAGGGCTGCCCTGTTTGCCGAATGGATGCGGTTGAGCGTTCGCGAGCGGACGGGATGGGTGACCTATGAGTCGATGCCCGACGACCTGCGCGGGCATCTCGATGCGTGGGGTTTCAACGGGCCTACGGTGGCGTTGATGCGTGGGGTCAAACGGGTGTTCGATCCGGACGAGGTGTGCAGTCCCGGTCGATTCGTCGGGGGTATTTGATGATCGAACGCGACCTCCTCCGGCAATGCGTACACTGCGGTCTCTGCCTCGACGCTTGCCCGACTTACCTCGAGCTCGGCACCGAAATGGATTCGCCGCGCGGTCGCATTCATCTGGCGGCGGCAATCGAGGATGGCTCGCTCGCGATCGGGCCGGAGGTCGTCCGCCATTTGGATTTCTGTCTCGGCTGTCGAGCGTGTGAGACCGCCTGCCCGTCGGGGGTACAGTACGGAAAGATCCTCGAAGGTGCGCGCGAGCAGATCGAAGCTGCCGGTACACGGCGGCCGTTGGACAGGCTGCGCAGGCGAGGCTTGTTGGAGCTTTTTCCCTACGCGGCGCGACTACGGCTGTTGACCGGGTTTGTGAACACTTTGCGCGTGCTCGGCGTATGGCGACTGGCCGAGAGGCTGGTGCCCGCGGCCCGCTTGATGCCGGAGTCGCGTCCTGTAGAGCCGCTGCGGTCGACAGCGGCGCGCGGCGCCGAGCGCGGCCGGGTTGCCCTGCTGGCGGGGTGTGTTGCGGAAGTGATGCAGGGCCAGGTCAATGCCGCCGCCGTTCGCGTTCTGTCTCGCTGCGGGATCGCGGTCGACGTCCCCGACGGCCAGGGGTGCTGCGGTGCTCTGCACCTCCACTCGGGCGATGTCGAAGGGGCGCGCCGCCTGGCACGCGCCAATATCGACGCCTTCGATCCGCTCGCGGAGTCCGTCGTAGTCACTGCCGCCGGCTGCGGCGCGGCGATGCGCGAGTACGGCGACCTGTTGGCGGACGACAGCGTCTACGCGCAGCGGGCTGCGCAGTTCTCGGCGCGAGTTCGCGACGTCACCGAGGTTGCGGATCGCTATCTACCGAACACGATCGAGCATGCTGCCCGGTCGTTGCGGGTTTGCTATCACGATGCCTGTCACCTGGCGCACGCGCAGAAAGTGACCGAGGAGCCGCGCCGTCTGCTGCGGGCGATTCCCGGCGTAACCTTCGTAGAGCTGGTCGAGTCGGATCTGTGCTGCGGAAGCGCCGGCAGCTATAACCTCACCGAACCGGAGATGGCGGAGGCGTTGGCGCGACGCAAGGTCGACCGGATCGTTGCGGCGGAGGTCGACGCGGTGGCGGTCGCCAATCCGGGATGCGCGCTGCAGATCTCGGCCGAGCTGCGGCGGCGCGGCAGCTCGGTACGCGTGGCTCACCCGATCGAGTTGCTCGACCAAGCCTTAGCAGTTCGCTGAACGCGTCGGGCCGGGTTGCTTGGCGCCTGCGCTATTCGTGAGCTATTCGCGCAGTAGTACGTCCGCTCCCAAGCGGAGGGTAGACAGCAGTCGGCGCAGGCGTGGACTGCTCTGGGCCATCGCACGGCCGCGGACGATCGCTTCGCGCTGCAGGCGGTAACGGTCCCACTTCTTGGCCGGGGGCGTGATGGATTTCCCGGCGGCGCGTTCGAGTGGCGCCCAGAAATCTTCGTCGATTGGGTGCCCCCACAGGGCGAGGTCGGCGGGGTCGAGACGCGCGATCATCTCTCGGCAGATCGCGAGGCGTTCGGGCTCGGCGGCGATTTCGGTCGCCCACTTCTCGAGCGATTCGGTCGACGGCCGCGAATGCTTCTTCACTCCGATCGGGTCGCCGAGCCCCTTGGCGACGGGCTGCGATTTTCCGTAGTTCACCGCGTCGGGCTCGTTGGCGACGCCGATGAAGGAGAAGATTTTCTCGAGATGAGCAGCCGGGTCGGTGACCATCTGCTCGTACACGACGTGGTGCATCGCCACCGCGCCGCGTCTCAAGAACTTGGCGATCGCCGGTACGTAGCGCTCGACGATCGGGTTGTACTGGTGGGCTGCGCGGTAGTCGCCGTTGAAGAACGACTCGGCGAACGACGAGAATACGGCGAGCGGGTGTCGGGTCAGGACGACGTACTTGGCATCCGGATGGATGCGTTCGATGAACTCGAGGGACAGCGCGTAAGCGGGTGTTTTATCGAGGAAATATCGCTTATTCGGGGCGGTCGACAGCATTCGGCCGTAGAGCACGTCGGTGTAGGCGCGACACGCGTCGATGTAGTCCTGCTCGCCGCCCGGCAAGTCGGCGACGAACTCTCGCACCGATTCGGCGGCGAGAACGGCGTCGTACGGGGCCTTGTCGACCTTGTCGTAGTAGCCGAGGTGGGCCAGCGGCGTCAGCAGGTGGGGCTCGGGGCGCCCCAGGATAGCCGAGTGCGAGCCGAGCATGCGGGCCAGCAGAGTCGAGCCGGAACGGGGCGAGCCGATAATGAAGACGAGCTTATTTTCCACCCGACGTTCGTAGCACAGGGCCTCGAGTGAATCAGCACTACGGCGCGAGCTCACCTTTGCGGTAGCGGCATGGCCCGATCTAGGCGAGAATCTCGCTGGATTGGGTCGAAGCGGATGCGGGAACGAGCGATACAGTCGGCGCGCGACGAGTACAGCCTCCGGTCAGGCGGCGCCGCCGGTACTGTCGTGGTCGCCGGCGGCGGAAGTCGGGCGGTGGCAGCTGTCGAGGCTGCGCTCGCCGGGTCGCCTTGGACTGTCACGGCGCGGCCGGATGGTTTCCGGATCGAGGCTGGAACATTGCCTGATGTATGCGCGTTCGTCGTGTTCGGCGAGGCGGCAGTACAGTTGGCGCCGCGACTGGCCTGGCGGGTCCCGGTGATTGCTTTGATGGAAGAGTACGACGTCGAGACCGCTCTTGGGGCGATCCGGACGGGCGCTGTCGATTGCGTCGCGTTCGACCAACTCGAGCGGCTTCCCGGGATCCTCGCTCGCGAGAGCGAGGTGTCGCTCGAGCGTGAGTGCGACGCCGACGAGCTGGTTGGGCGCTTGGCCGGCCGCCTGTTGTCGCCGCTCAGTCGGACTGGGCGACTGGACGAGTACTGCGACGGGCTGGCGCGCGCGTTGCGGGCGACGACCGCCATCGTGCTGGTTTGCGAGCCCTCGGGGGAGATGGTTGCGGCGGGCGCTCGTTTCGCCGATTCCGCGGCGCTGCCGGCATCGATACGCATCGCCCCGTCCGACGTCGAAACCTTGCGTCGCGGGGAACCGGCCGCGCAGGCGCGCGCGGCACTTTGCTTGCCCGATGCTGTCGAGACTCTTTGGGTCGATTTGGAGGGCTTAAGGGGGGCGGGGGCGCAGCTGGTTGCGCGCTCCGGTCCGGCGTTCTCGGAGGTCGAAGTTGACGTTGCCCGACGACTGGCCGGGTTGGCCGGACTCGCGATCAGCCGTTCCGATACGGTCAGGCGGTTGCGGCGCAACGATGGGATCAAGACGGAGTTCGTTCGCACCGTGTCGCACGAGCTGCGAACTCCGCTCAACACGGTGATCGGCTACTCCGACCTGCTGGTCGACGGAGCGTTCGGTCCACTCGACGGCGAACAGCGCAAGATCTTGCGTCGAGTTGGCGATCGCGCCCGTGGATTGCTCGAGGTGATCGCGGCAACGCTGGAGTTGCCGGGGGTGGACGGCGGCCGGGTCTCGTTGGAGACCCAGTCGATATCGGTCGGGGTGATGCTCGCCGAGCTCGAGGCGGATGCGCGCGAGTGGCGGGTCCGCCGCGATCTCGAGTATCGATGGGATGTCGAGGCAGATCTGCCGTCGATCACGACCGATGCCGGCAAGTTGAGGGTGCTGTTGAAGAATCTGATTGCGAACGCAACCAAGTTCACCGATCGGGGCGGCATCACCGTGCGCGCTCGCGCGCGTGACGGCGGTGTCGAATTCTCGGTCGAAGACACCGGGATCGGAATCGAGGGGGAGGCCGTGCACTTTGTGTTCGACGCGTTTCGGCAAGCGAGCGCGGCCAATGCGCGACAATACGGTGGAGTAGGGCTCGGACTCTACATCGTCAGACGGTTGGTCGGTATCCTCGGCGGGCGTCTACGCGTCGAGAGCGAAGTGGGGGTGGGGTCGAAGTTTTTCGTCTGGGTGCCGGCGGACGCGAACTAGCCCCAGTCGCCTCCCCGGTTGGGTGATCGCTCGGCCGTCCGCTCGTCGGCAAACCCCGGGGAACATCGCAATTCGGGTGGAGATCCGCGCGGGCGATGCTGACCGTGCGTTCGATAATCGCATTCTCGGACTCCGGGGCGATGCGGTTGCGGTGCGTCGCATCGGTGCCACGTCGGTTGACGCGGGCTTGACGACCGCCGCGATGGTGGATAGCGACACCCTAGATGCCAAGAGGCCCTTATCAGAAAAGCGACGTTACTCGCGAGAAGATTCTCGAGGCTGCGACCGAACTGTTCGCTCAACGTGGCTACGCGGGCACCGGCGTCGATCGCCTTGCCGAGAGGTCGGGGATTGCCAAGACGGCGATCTATTACCACTTCGGCAACAAGGAAGGACTGCTCGCCGCGGTGCTGGAAAGGGCCGCATCGGTTTGGATCGAGAATATCCAACGGTCGGCGCTCGACGGCGATACGGCACAGGAAGCGCTCGACCGGGCGCTCGCAGGGATGCAGACGATGGTCGAGGAGAAGCCATGGATCCTCAAGCTGCTGCTCTTGCTGACCCTCGAAGTGGCCGAATCGAAGCCCGAGGTTCGCCAGGTGATGCGAGAGATCTTCGTGCGGGCGCGCGACACGATCGTCTCGGGTCTCAACGACCGGCTCGGTACCGAGATTCCCAACGTCGAGGCGGTTGGCAACGTGATGCTCGGGCTCTTGCAAGCGACCGTGGTCGGCCGTGAGCTCGATTCGAAACTTTCTCTCGACGCGGTCTTCGCCGAGCTGCGGCGAATCGTGATCTTCATGGTGGCGAGTCGCCTCGACCCCAAGGTCACCGCTTCGGCGATCCCGGGTCTCGAACCGATCGTAGTCCCCGGCGAGAGCTGACGCTCGGGAGAGCGAATCAGCGAGCTCGCGCTGTCGGGCGCCGCGGGTTGGCTTGATCGTCCTCGCCGGTGGAGCGGAAGAACTCGCGCATACGGGCGAAGATCGCATGGGTCTTGCCGATCGAACGCGTCGCCGGCGGCAGCGAGTTGAGAAACGTGTTTCCGTAGGATCGAGTTGCCAGTCGGCTGTCCAGGATCAGGACACAGCCGCGGTCCTTCTGGGTGCGAATCAGTCGTCCGAAGCCCTGTTTGAGCTTGATCGCGGCTTGCGGGATCGAGTGTTCCTGGAAGGCGTGTCCGCCTCGTCGTTCGATCGCTTCGACGCGCGCTTGCTCGATCGGTTCCGTGGGAACGCGAAACGGCAGGCGGGCGATGATGACGCAGCGCAGCGAGTCACCTCGGACGTCGACACCCTCCCAAAAGCTGTCGGTCGCGAACAGCACCGCCTTCGGGGCCCCGCGGAAGCGGTCGAGTAGGGCGCCGCGCGAGGCTTCGCCCTGACGTAGCACCGTCCAACCGTCGTGCGCGAGCGGACCGTGCAAAGCGTCGAAGGCGCGATTGAGAGCGCCGTAGGACGTCAGGAGGACGAACGTCCCGCCCCCGGCGAGGCGCAAGCCGAGTTGCATCGCCTCGTGTGAAGCCTCGTCGTAGCCGGCGCTTCCGGGCGCCGGCAGGTCGGCGGGGCAGAGCAGGGCCGCCTGATTGGCGAAGTCGAACGGCGAATCGATGAGCAACTCGCGCACGCGCTCGGCAGGCTCGACCCGGTCGATACCGATGCTCCTACGCAGGTGTTCGAAGCGACGGTCGACCGCCAGGGTCGCCGAGGTCAGTACGACGGTTTCAAACGGTTGGAACAGACTCGCCTCGAGGCTCGGGGCAACGTCGATTGGGGCGGCATGCAGCTCGAGCGACGGGGGCCGGTTCGGGCGCCGGCGTAGCTCGAACCAGCGACAGAATGCCGCTTCGCTCTCGACGAAGGCTTCGACGGCAGCCGCGAAGCCGAGCAGGCGGCCTCGCTGGGCGTTGAGCTCGGTTGTGAGGAACTCCACCTGCTGCGGCGCCTCGTCGCCGAACGCCGACTCGAGCAACTCGACCAGTGTGCCGCATTCGCGCGCCAGTACGTCGACCGCTGCCGACAGTCGGGTCAGACGATCGCGGTAGTTGCGCCACATCGGGCCGTCCTCGACCTCCTCGGTGACTCTCAGCTTGGGTGCGGTACGCTCGTGCTCGCCGCCGAATGCGGCAAGGTAGGACTCGGTCATCTCGCCGAAGCACTGCTCGGCGTCGAGCAGCAGGCTCTCTCGCCGCGCGACGAGCCGTTCCTGGATCCAGCGGTCGGCCTTGTCGGTCGGAGCGTCGATCGCGTCGAGCGCGATCGACAGCGACGGAAGCAGGCCGCGGGCAGGATCCCTTCGGCTCTGCAGTCGTGACAGAATGCGTTCGAGCGCGCCGAGGCTGGTGCGAAACCCGAAGTGCGACGTCGCTACGTCCTCCAGGTGGTGCGCCTCGTCGATGACGATCCGCGTTGCGGGTGGAAGCACGGCGTTTTGCGTCCGATTGTCGGTTTCGTTGCGCAGTGCCAAATCGGTCAGGAGGAGGTGATGGTTGACGACCAGGATGTCTGCGGCGGCCGCTTGCCTGCGGGCGTTGTAGAAGAAGCACTTGGAGTAGAAGGGACAACGGGCCCGTAAGCAGTTGTCGCTCTCCGATACGACTTGATCCCAAACC
>JANQHZ010001111.1 GCA_028282445.1 Candidatus Binatia bacterium
CACGACGTAGTTGTCGAGCGTTTCGGCGATGCGCTCACTCAGCGTCAGCAACGCGCCCGCATCCTCCTGCCGATCGAGGTACGACTTCAGGGGCGCGAATTCGTCCTGGTCGAGCAACCCGGGCAGCCGCGCCGCGATCGCCCACAGGAGAGACTTCGGCTCGAAAGCCTTGGCGCTCTTGCCTTCGGAGCCGAGCACTTTCTCGAAGAGCTCGAGCAAATACCCGCGCGGAAAAGGGAACGAAGGATTCGCCCAGACACCGAAACGGCGGGACAGCTCCATCGACAGCCAGCGTTCCATCCCGCGGCCCTGGACGACGATCTTCTCCGCTTCGAAGGGCGGACGCGGCTGCTTCTCGATCTCGTCGCCGAGCGAGCGGACCAGGCGCTCGACCTGGTTGCTGCGGTGGACGTACAGCATCAGACGCAGCGAGTGAGCAGCGGATGATGCGCAACCGCGCATTGCGAGTCGGCGGTCGATCGTCGGGGGATGGTGGGTGTCGGCCTCACGGGGTTGTTTATAGCTCAGGCTTCCGCCCTACTCGAACCGATGCGCATCGTCTCGTGGAACGTCAACGGTATTCGCGCTTGCGTGCGCAAGGGATTCGTTCCCTGGCTGAAGGCATCGAAAGCGCAGATCGTCGGCCTGCAGGAGGTGCGCGCCAAACCGGAACAGGTACCGGATGAGCTGGCAGGGCTGCCGCGCTGGCATCAGAGCTACCATTCGGCCGAGCGCGCCGGCTACTCGGGCGTCGGCATGATCAGCCGCCGCCGGCCGGACGAGATCGTGACCGACCTCGGCGTCGAGCGCTTCGACCGCGAGGCGCGCCTGCAGGTCGCACGCTTCGGCCGGCTGTTCGTCGTCAACGGATACTTCCCCAAGGGCAGCGGCACCGAGCGCGACAACAGTCGCGTGCCCTACAAGCTAGACTTCTACCGCGCCGTCTTCGATCTGCTCGAGCCGCTGCGCCGCGACAAAGCACGCATCCTGGTCATGGGCGACCTCAACACAGCACACCGCGAAATCGACCTCGCCCGGCCGAAGCAGAACGTACACAACAGCGGCTTCCTTGCCGAGGAACGGGAAGAGCTCCAGCGCTGGGTCGACGCCGGCTGGACCGACACCTTTCGCGCCTTCCACGCCGGCGGTGGGCACTACTCTTGGTGGAGCCAGCGCATCGGCGCGCGCGAGCGGAACGTCGGCTGGAGGATCGACTACGTGCTCGCGTCGCCTTCGGCGATGCCGTTGGTTCGCCGGGCGTTCATTCTCCCCGACGTTCGCGGCTCCGACCACTGCCCGGTCGGGGTCGACGTCGACTCGGGAATCGTCGGAGCACGCTGAATCCCGGGAAAGAAGACTCTTCTCGCGCAGAGGCGCCGAGGCGCGGAGAGGGATAACCGATTGGCCTCTCTGCGCCTCCGCGCCTCTGCGCGAGATCAAAGCCGTCGGACCTGGCCCACCCGGCGAAGCCCCCAGCCCCAAGGCCAAACAAAACTTGTTTTCCTCGCCCGAACCTGTCACATTGCGCCCATGTCGAGATTGAGCGGAG
>JANQHZ010000794.1 GCA_028282445.1 Candidatus Binatia bacterium
GCTTCGATGCTCCAGCCGCCGCCGACGTCGTTCACCAGCGCCGACTACTGGAAGTCGGCAGACCGAGAGCGACTTGCCGAGATCGTCGCCAATGGAAAGCCCGGGACCGGGATGGTTCCCTTCGGCGCCAAGCTCTCGAGCGACCAGATCGAAGCGGTCGTCGGTTATCTCGAGACCTTCTCGAACTAACGGGCGACGCCGGAAGCGAGCGGCCGGGCGTCGGTCAGTCGCTGGAGATCTCGGCGCGAAGCCTCGCGACCTGCTTCAGCCGAAAAAGCTTGCCTTGCTTCTCGGCAATGGCGCGGGCTTCGTCGAGGATGGGGGCGCACTTTTCTCGCTCTCCCTTGTCGAAGTAGGTCGCTGCCAACTCGATCCGCGCGCCGATCGCTTCCGGGTTGAGCTCGATCGCGCGCTTGAGAAAGGACTCGGCCTTCTCCAAGTCGCCGCCCAGCATCCACGGGAGCTGCCGGTATAGACCGCCCTTGGCGGCAAGTCCTGCCGAGTGGCCGGGGTCGAGCTCGAGGACGTGGTCCAGCCGTTCTTGCGCTCGGTAGAGATTGACCGGGTTGGGGACCGCTCCGTTGAGCAGCTCGAGCCGCCCTTCGGCGGCGAAGACTGCGAAGTGCGCGTCGGCGTTGGACTGGTCGAGAGCGACAGCCCGCTTGGCCACATCGCGACACCTCTTGTAGGCCGCGATCTTCTCCGACTTGGACTCTGCTGCTTCGGCCACTTGGAGCAGGTCGAGGGCGCGCTGTGCCAGGCGATCTCGTTCGGCAAGCGGGACTCCCGCTTGCGAGGAGTCGCTCTCGGCCGCTGATCCGACCCCTGCCATGAGGCCGACCAAGACGACGGATAGGATTGTTTGCCTCCCCTTCATCGACGCGAAAAACTTATCAGGGTCACCGCATAGCTGCAATGACAGATTCTAATCCGCCGGGATGGGTGCCATCGCCTCGATCGCGCCGGTGAATGCGAGCAGGGTCGAGGCGAACAGTAGGGGTTGCTCGACCGGGAGGCTGTGCCCGGCGTCCGGCAGCATGAGGAGCCTTGCGTGAGGAATAGCCCGGCTCATCCTGACCGAGCCACCCGGTGGTGTGTGTTGGTCGTCGAGGCCCTGAATGACCAGCACCGGCATACGTATTTCCCGCAGTGGTTCAGTGAAATGGTAGTCGCTCACCGCCCTCGCGGCGGCTGCGTAGGCGGCGGGATCGTTGCTGGCGGTTTGCTTGCCCGCCGCTTCCACCACATCCGGGTGCGACTTCGCAAAGCCGGGGGCGAAGGAGCGCGTGGCGTCGATCCGCCCGAACCCTTTCGACTCGACGCGGTCGGCGAGCTTGCGCCAGTTGGCGGTGGCCTTTTCCGAAATCTCGCTCGAAGTGCTGACCAGAGTGGCGCCGAACAGACGGTCCGGGTGGGCGAGCAGGAAACGTTGCGCGATCACTCCCCCCATCGACAGTCCGGCGAGATGGGCGCGCTCGACTTCGAGAGCATCCAGGACGTGGAGCAGGTCGTCGGCGAATTGGTCGAGGTGATAGGGGCCGGGCGGCTTGGAGCTCTTCCCGAAGCCGCGGACGTCCCAGCGGATGACGCGATGGTGCGGGCTCAGCAGATCGACGCACGGGTCCCAGAAGGCGTGATCGTCGCCGAGCCCGTGGGT
>JANQHZ010000902.1 GCA_028282445.1 Candidatus Binatia bacterium
CGGCTCGCGAACCTGCAGCAGTATCGGAACTTCGACATAGCGCCGGCCGCGCCGACGGATTCTGCCGAATCGCAGCCGCACCGGGTCGGAACCCGCCAACGAAGAGATGCTCGCCGCAACCTCTCCTTGCCAGTTACCGCTACAGTCGCCGAAGAGACGTGCACGAAACTCGCGCCCAGCGACGTCCTCCGACAAGGGCTCGAAAGCCAAGCCCGCGCCGGTACAGCCGGCAGTGGAAGGCTCCGCTTCGACCGCTCGTTGGTTGGGACCAGTCGAAGCAGCCGCAAACACCCAGTCGGAGTCGCAGGCTTCGGCCACCGGAAGGCGGTCGAGTGCCCCGAGCGACAGCTGAAGAATGCGCGACGCGTCGAGGGCGCTCAAGCCGCCGTTGCCGGTCACGTCGCAGGCTTTCGCCGCCAGACCTTCGATGTCGCCCAACCCGAGCGTCGCCTGCAGCACCAAAGAAGCGTCGTACGCAGTGACCGCGCCCGCGCGCTCACCCATCTTGGACGGCGTCACGACCCAATCGCCGGCCGCGAGATCGGAAAGTTCGAAGCTCCCATCGGCGGCGGAAGATGTCGTCGGTACATCGTCACCACCGACGGCTGCTACGATGACGTCGCCGACCGCGATCCCGCTACCGTCGTACGAAACGCGTCCCGCTACGCGGTGGGAGCTCGCCGGCGGAGGACCGTAGTTATCCTTCCACCATCCGAGCAGCTGTCGCAGCGCCTGC
The DNA here is from genome assembly GCA_028282445.1 of Candidatus Binatia bacterium. Taxonomy (GTDB): domain Bacteria; phylum Desulfobacterota; class Binatia; order HRBIN30; family CADEER01; genus CADEER01. The sequence continues at coordinate 737 of JANQHZ010000902.1, forward strand.
GGCTGGTTGGTCGGCGGCCCCTCGCCCAGGACGACATCGGTACGGTTGAGACCGTGACAGTTGGCACAGACCCGGATCTCGCCGCTCGCGAAGCTGACCCAGAAGCGCTCCTTGACCACGGACCCTCCGGCGCTGTCCGTCATATGCCAAGTAAGCGCTCGGCTCGCCGGGACGAACGCAGCCATGCTTCCGTCGGCCGCGATCGGTACGCTCGACGGTGGTGCCCCGGGAAGCGGCGCCAGCAACCCGTCGTGCATCGGCGTTGCAAGAGGTCGGCGACCTTCGTTGAAGCTCGAATATCCGCGCAGCTGGTCGCCCTGAAAGAACTGCATGAACGCCACCTCGACCGGAGTGCTGCCGTCTTCGGCGGTGACCGTCGTGCTGCCGGCTACCTTCAAGTTGAAGTCTTGCTGGCGATCGGCCCGCCGCGTCACGTTGCGACTGCTGACCAGCGCCAACTCGTTGTCGACGAGGAACTGCTTGAGCGCGGCGACACCACCGGCTCCCAGCTCATCCTCCAACACCCCGGCTTCGATGTCGGGCAGCGGGTTGGTTCTGCTCGGCGGGCGGGGGCGTGCTCGCACCTCGACCGGATCGAGCTCCCACAGCACCCCGTCGTAACTGTGCTGGCGGTATTCGTAGTTGTCGAAGTAGGAAATCGACTTCGAGATGCCGCCCGGGATCAATCGCGCGCCGGGGACATAGAACGGCTCGGCCGCCACCAGGCGGGTCAGGTGGAAGTCGTAGCGCGAGCTGAGAGGCCCGGATACTCGGCGGTCGGGCCGAGCCTCGCTGCTGCGAACGGCAATCAAACCGCCATCCGCCAGCGGCAGCGGGTTGCGAAGCAAACCTGGGTGATCGACCGGAGTCGATTCGCCCGAGACCGGCGCATCCGATATCGGATCGGTTACGAAGTCGACCTCCATGTCGTCCGGATTGACGTCTTCACCGCCGTCGAGGCCGATGATCTGGCCTGCCGCGTGGGTTTGAAACTCCGGCGCGTAGGTCGCGTAAAAATAGCCGGGCCGATCGGGATCCTCGGCCAGATGAAAAATTCGGTCGGCCGTCCGCCTGCTTGCAGGTGGAATGAATTCGGGAAGCCCGTCACGCGACGAATTGAAGTAGTGGGACAGCTCGTGTCGCCCAACGTGGTTCAAAGTCTCGTGCCCGGTGCCGTCTTCGAAGATCTGCCACGGCAGAAAGATGTTGATACGGTGCCCGTGAATCGAGCCCTCTCGGTTGCGCGCTTCGGGAAATACTTCCTGCGCATCGCCGGTGGTCTCGTCGCCGTACTCGGACACGTAGTTGAACGCCCCGAATGGCGCTCCCGGATAGTTCTGTTGGTCGCGCTGCAAGTGGTCCCAGCGCGTCGCCAGGACGCGACCGTCCGCTGCGACGATCGGGGTAAACACTCCCGATACAGCGTGGTCGAGAAGGCGAAGATCGCTGCCATCGGCATTCATCGACCAAAGCCCGGTATTGGTCGGCGCCGACTCGTACTCGTCGAGCTGCGGATAGAGCATGCGGTCGCCGTTTCTCGGCCGGTCGCTGGTGAACAGAATTCGGTCGTCGGTGCCGTAGAGCGGAGAGACGTTGTTGAAGTCGGCCGGCTGCGGAAGCCGCACGATGACGGCAGTCTCGCCCTTGCCGAGCCCGCTCACTTCGTAGATCTGCCAGTAGACTGGCGAATAGTCGTTCCTCGTCGTACCTCCAACGACCATCGAAAAAAGGGCCCTCGAACCGGACCAGTGGACTGTCGGTTCGCGGACCGCGATCTCCGCTCCGGCGCTCATGCCGTAGCCGGCCTCCAGAGTCAGATTGCGCAGGCTGCCATCGTCGTAGCGCAGATAGAGATCGCCGCCACGCGGCGCAACCCCGGTGTGTCCGAGGTGATTGCCGAAGGTCGAGTTGACGGTGGTGAAGTCGCTACCGAAGGGCGGCTGGGTGACAAAGAGAATATCCTGCGCGCCGGCATGCGTTGCGATCAGGCACCCCGCGGAGCCGATGAAGCCGACGAAGAACAGCACCGACGGAAGTCGTCCCGCGCGACCTCCCCTCCTCCGCTTTGCGAGCCACATGTCGTCGAATCGCAGCAAAGCTCGAACCACCTCGCCTTCGCGAGCCAGCTCAACCGTAGTCTCGCCGAGTCCGGAATCCCAGGCGTTTCCGCATCGCAAAGCGACAATTTTCGTCGCCTTGCAGCAAAGCCAACGTATGCGTGTCCGCTTGCGCATGGAATCGCGCAAACCGCGGGCGCGCGGTGCGAATGCTGCCGCTCAGTACGACAAGCGTGGATACCAGTCGCCGCGACCCGCAGGCGTCAGGTCTAGGTAGTTCCAGATCGGCGACAACAGATCCATCCCGCGAAACTCGCCCCCGCCGAGCCAGGCGCTCTGTGAATAGAAATGAACGATCTCATCGTTCGCCGACAACTCGAATACCGAGACGCCGGGATGCTGCGCGCCGTCTTCCTCTTCGAACCCCAGATCTTTCTTGAGGGTGGAGTCGGCAGCCGAGAGCAGTCGCAGCTGTCGCCAGCCACGACTTTTTCCGTGCCGCTCGAAGGTCTCGACATCCCCGGCAGCGAGAACCGCGAAATTGACGTGCTGGGCCAAGTGGTGGACCACGCCGTCGTACCCGTCGGCCCAGGCCGTGCACATCGGGCAGAATTGCTCCTGCTTCTTGCCGAACATGAAGTGCATCAGGATGAGGGGCTGGCGCGGATCGACGAACAGCTCGCTCAGCCGCACTGGTGCTCGCTGACCGTCTCGCAACTCTTCGAAGGTGTGGTCGACCACGACCGTGTCCCGCGGCAAAGCGCGCCGCAGCTGCGCGACCCGTTCTCGCTGATCGCGCAGCTCGATCTCGGCCTTCTGCAATTCGTCGCGAATCGCAGCATAAGCTTCCGATTCGTTCTGCAAGCGTCCAATCGTCATGCTCCCCTTGCTCTCCCGATATTCTTAGAGCCGCCAGCGGATCATCGCCGCGCACCCGAGGGCGACGAGGAACCCGTCAAACCGCACGAATCGGATCCGACCCGTCCCAGGTACGGGACGCTTCGGCGATCGCCTTGAAGATCTCGCCCTTCGCACCGCTGATCTCGGACAGTTCGATGACCGTGCCGGGATGCCCTTCCGCACTGAAGTAGACGAATCGACCATCGGCCCCACCGACCTGACCTGATTGACCGACCTCGTAGCCGAGCTTGAGAGCACGCTCGAAGTCGGTATCGAAGTCCTCGGTCCAATAGGCGACGTGTTGCAGCCCCTCGTGCCCAGCTTCGCGGAAATCGCGGTACATCGAAGGAGCGTCGTTGCGCTGCTCGATGAGCTCGATCTGCAGCGGTCCCGAGTTGCTGAGCGCGATCGCGACGTCGACGTCCGACGGGGCACCGCGGTAGCGAAAGTCCTCAATCGGCGGTTTATCGACGTAGAAGAAGGGTCCGACGCCCAACACTTGCGTCCAGTGCTCCATCGCCGCGCGAATATCGCGCACGACATAGCCGTTCTGCCGAATCTCACCGAATATCCGACTCATGATCCCCTCCGTTGCAACCGCTCCGAGACATGCCACAGCCGGACGATCGGCGCGACCGCGACGCCCCGGGCGCCGGTAGTTGGTGAGTTTTGATTTCGAGCCAAGCATCCGTACCCCTGGAAGGGGGTGTCTAAAAATGAGCCATACGGAGAACGATCGAATATCCCTCCAATCAAGGCTGAGGCGAAGGCGAGGCTAAGGCTGAGGATGGTAGGGATGCATCGGGCACGGCAATAGCCGTCGCGCTGCGCGCGACC
>JANQHZ010000922.1 GCA_028282445.1 Candidatus Binatia bacterium
TCTGGCGTCGAACGGCTACCAAGAAACGAGCGCCGGCACGGCGCAGCAAGAAAGTCGCCTAGCCCGAACGATGGTTCGCCCTCGAGTCAGTTACGGAGAGTCACCCCCCGCCCCCGGGTTGCCGGCAGATCGGGCAGAGTCGCGGCCCATCGGGGTCTCATGATCGAAGCATTCGTATTCCTGGTTTCGGCCGTCGTCGGTTCGTTCTTGAACGTCTGCATTCACCGCATACCCAGCGGACAATCGGTCGCGTTCCCCGCATCCCACTGCCCTCACTGCAGTACGCCGATCAAACCGTGGGACAACCTACCGATCTTGAGCTACGTGATCCTGCGCGGGCGCTGCCGTCAGTGCGAGACCCCGATCTCCGCTCGTTACCCGCTGGTCGAAGCGCTCACCGGAATCGCCGGCGTGGCAACCCTCACGGCCTTCGGCCCAACCCCGCAGGCATTGCTCTTGTTCGCGTTTCTCTGCGCTCTCATCGTGATCACCTTCATCGACCTCGACCACCAGATCATCCCCGACGTAATCAGCCTCCCCGGAATTCTGGTCGGGCTCTCCGCGGCCTTCGTGCTCGGCCATCCCAACTGGTTCGACTCGGCACTCGGGATTCTCGTCGGCGGCGGCATCCTCTGGGGCATCGCCGAGGCGTACTACCGCTTCACCGGTCGCGAAGGCATGGGCGGCGGCGACGTCAAGCTACTCGCGATGATCGGCGCATTCCTCGGCTGGCGCGCCATCCCGGTAACCCTGATGATCGCTTCGCTGACCGGAACGGTCCTGGGAGTCGCGCTGATGCTCAAGCGCGGAGAGGGGCGCCAGTTGGCGATCCCCTTCGGACCTTTCCTGGCTGCCGGCGCGGTCGTTGCCTTGTTTGCCGGCGAGTCTCTCATCGACTGGTACTTGAACATCACACGTATTTGAGCGCCCCCACACCCAAAGATACTTGACAACTATCATATTGGCCTATACCGTAGTGGGCCATGAAGGACGCGGGCCTCACCCTCCTCGAAGTGCTCGTCACCCTGACGATCGGCTCCGTACTGATCGGAATCGCCGCTTTCGGGTTCGACACTCTCGACCGTCAATGGCGGCTCGAAAGCGCAGTCCGGCAGGTCGTACTCGATCTACGGACGGCACGCAGCCGCTCCATCAGCGAGTCGAGGCCACATCGAATCCGATTCACCGCCGCGGGCTCGAGCTACGAGGCCGAAGTCCAGGGCGACGACGGCGAGTACTTGCCGGTCGGTCGGCCGCGCCTACTCCCAGCCGGGGTGACGATCCTCGACTGTAGCGGCCGTGGAGACGCGATCGGCTTTCGGCCACGCGGCAACGCCTCTCCATTCGGTACGGTATCCCTGCATGGCTCGGACGGCGAGTCGCGTCGGATCGTCGTCGACATGGCTGGGCGCGCCGAGGTGCGTCGGTGAGGAGATCGAGCGACAGCGGCTTCGGCACGGTCGAGGCAATGGTTTCGATCGGCATCCTCGCCATCGTCGCCTCGACACTGGCCCATTCGATCGCTGCAGCTACGCGAGCGAGAGTAGCCAGCGCCCGCACGATGGCCGCCACCGAGGGCGCCGTCAGTCTGGTCGAGCAACTCCGGCTCGGCGATGCCGAGTCGCCTCCCGACCGGTACGGGCTGGACTACCATTGGTCGGCCGAATCGATCCCCGAAAGGCCTGGCCTGCGACGCTATTCCGTCACCGCCGCGTGGCAACAGGATCGGCCCTGGAAGCTGCACATCGAAGGACTCACGTGGAGGCGTCCATGAACGGGCGCGTGCGGGAGATGAAGGGATTCATGATTGTCGAGGCCCTGCTCTCGCTCCTCTTTCTCGGGTTACTGGCCGGGGTTCTGCAAAGCTATGCGATCGCGTCGATGCGCTCACTGCAGCTGCGACGGATCGCCGACGATCTCGACGAGACCGCTCGCATCGGAATCGAGATCATCTCGCGT
>JANQHZ010001123.1 GCA_028282445.1 Candidatus Binatia bacterium
GCGGTGTTGGCGTAGACCAGGTGGATGGGTCGCTCGACGACGGTTTCGTCCGGTACCTCGATGAGCGCCCCGGTGCCGAGGAAGGCGGTGTTGAGCGCCACCAAGCTGGAACGTTCGATCTCCGACACCGCCTGGATGATCCGGTCTACGCGCCCGGCATCCGACGCGAGAGCGTCGGCGAGCAGGGTCACCGGCGCGCCATCGACGTCGAGCAACTCCCGTGCCGCAACTCCGTCGACAAAGACCACGACGCTGGCGTCCGCCAGCTGACCGCGCAGGCTGTCGATGATCGAGGAGTCGATACTGTCGACGGCCGCGGACGAGGAGAATCCGCCTTCGGCGATCTCTCGCAGGTTGGTGTACTTCCAATCTTCAAGTCGCGGGGTTGGGTAGCCGAGCTGGGAGAAGCGTTCGAGGGCGCTGTCGCGCAGTCCGTCTGGAGCCGGAGGCAACGACGCTCGGGCCTGCCGCAATTCCTCTTGGTGCATTTCGACCGTGCTCATTCTCTTCTAGGCGCTCGCGACGCGTTCGAAGTCTGCGTAGCCCTTTTCCTCGAGCTCGAGGGCGAGGCCCTTGTCGCCCGAGCGCGCGATCTTGCCGTCCACCAGTACGTGGACGAAATCGGGGACGAGGTAGTTGAGCAGACGCTGGTAGTGGGTCACGACGAGAACCGCGTGCTCTTCGGTGCGCAGCGCGTTCACGCCTTCCGCGACGATTCGCAGGGCGTCGATGTCGAGCCCGGAGTCGGTCTCGTCGAGGACGGCCAGGGTCGGTTCGAGGATCGCCATTTGGAGGATCTCGTTGCGCTTCTTTTCTCCGCCTGAAAAGCCTTCGTTGACTGCGCGGTTCTGAAACTTCGGATCCATCTCGACGAACTTCATCTTGTCCTTGAGGAGCTTCAAGAAGTCCATCGCGTCGAGTGGGTCCTCCCCGCGGTACGCGCGCACTGCGTTGAGCGACGTGCGCAGAAAGTACGAGTTGCTGACTCCCGGGATTTCGACCGGGTACTGAAACGCGAGGAAAACCCCTTCGCATGCCCGTACCTCGGGCGGCATGGCGAGTAGATCCTTGCCTTTGTAGAAGGCGCTACCACCGGTTACCTCGTAGTCCTCGCGGCCGGCGAGAACGTTCGCCAGGGTGCTCTTGCCGGAGCCGTTCGGTCCCATGATCGCATGCACTTCGCCGGGCATCAGCTTCAAGTTGATGCCGCGAAGAATTGGCGTTCCGTCGACGCTGGCCTGCAGGTCCTTGATTTCGAGTATCGGAGTATCGCTCATCAGTTCTTTCCTATTCAGAAGAGTTCTCTACGGTGGCACGAAGACAACGAGACCGGGTTGTGCTCTGGGTCTCCGAGTCTCTGCGGTGGAGAAGTTAAACTAGCCGACGCTGCCCTCGAGGCTGACGCCGAGCAGCTTGGTGGCTTCGACGGCGAATTCCATCGGCAATTCCTTGAATACTTCCTTGCAGAACCCACTGACGATCAGGGATACGGCGTCTTCCGCCGACAGGCCCCGCTGCATGCAGTAGAACAGCTGGTCTTCGCTGATCTTGGCGGTGGTGGCCTCGTGCTCGACCTGTGCGCTCGGATTGCGCACCTCCATGTACGGAAAGGTGTGGGCGCCGCACTTGTCGCCGATCAGAAGGGAATCGCACTGGGTGAAGTTACGCGCCCCCTCGGCGCCCTTCATGACCTTGACCAGGCCGCGGTAGGCGTTCTGTCCTTTGCCGGCCGAGATCCCCTTGGACAGGATCGTACTCTTGGAATTCTTGCCCATGTGAATCATCTTGGTGCCGGTATCGGCCTGCTGGCGGTTGTTGGTCAGCGCCACCGAGTAGAATTCGCCGACCGAGTCGTCGCCCTTCAGGATCACGCTCGGATACTTCCAGGTGATCGCCGAGCCGGTTTCGACCTGGGTCCAGGAGATCTTTGCATTGCGATGGCAAGTGCCCCGCTTGGTGACGAAGTTGTAGATTCCCCCAACACCGTCTTTGTCTCCAGGGTACCAATTCTGCACGGTCGAATACTTGATCTCGGCATTGTCGAGGGCGACCAATTCGACGACGGCGGCGTGCAGCTGGTTCTCATCGCGCATCGGAGCGGTGCAGCCTTCGAGGTAGCTGACGTAGGCGCTCTCCTCGGCGACGATCAGCGTGCGCTCGAACTGTCCCGTGTTGGCCGCGTTGATTCGAAAGTACGTCGACAGCTCCATCGGGGAGCGCACCCCTTTCGGGATGAAACAGAACGAACCGTCGCTGAATACCGCTGAATTGAGGGTTGCGAAGAAGTTGTCGGTGTAGGGCACGACCGAACCCAGGTACTTCTGCACCAAGTCCGGATGCTCGCGCACGGCTTCGGAAAAGGAGCAGAAGATGATGCCGACCTCGGCGAGCTTGTCCTTGAAGGTCGTCGCCACCGATACGCTGTCGAAAACCGCGTCGACGGCGACGCCCGCCAACCGCTCACGCTCGTGCAGCGGGATCCCCAACTTGTCGTAGGTCTTGAGCAGCTCGGGGTCGACTTCGTCGAGGCTCTTGGGGGCGTCGTCTTTCGATTTCGGCGCCGAGTAGTAGACGATGTCCTGATAGTCGATCGGTGGGTAGTGGACGTTGTGCCACTTCGGCTCCTCCATCGTCTGCCAGTGACGGAAGGCCTTGAGCCGCCACTCGAGCATAAACTCCGGCTCTTCCTTCTTTGCCGAGATCATCCGGATGATGTCTTCGTTCAACCCGGCCGGGATCTCGTCGGTTTCAATGTCGGTTACGAAACCGTGCTCGTACTCTCGATCGATCAGCTCTTCGATCTTGTTGGCGCTTTCGGACATCTTTAGTTTCCTTGCGAGAGCGTCGGCAGTTGCTGCCGATCAGTTACGGATGGAGTGCTTTGCGTCATGAAGGAGGGCCTCGGGGGAGTGGCCATTTCGGCCAAGGAAACGCCCTCGAGCGCGTCGCGGATCGCGCGGTTGATGCGCGTCCAGTGGCCACGCACGGGGCATAGCGACTCGTGCTCGCAATCGGGATCGTCGCTGAGCGTGCTGCAGGCGGTCAGCGCGATCGGCCCCTCGAGCACTGTGATGATCTCCGCCACCGAGATCCTGTCGGGGTCGCGGGCCAGCACGTAGCCACCCTTGGCCCCGCGCTGCGACTCGAGAAGGCCCTCCCGGGCCAGCTCGCGCAGCAACTTACTGACGGTGGGGGCGGGAAGGTGTACTTCTTCCGCCACCTCGGATGCATTGTGAGCCCGGTCGCGGTGCGACGCCATGAAACTCATCAGGACGATCCCGTAATCCGTCAATCTGCCGATCTTGATCATTGGGTTTCCATTGTTTCTTAGGGGGTTAGAATCAAGACTGATTTGGTATGGATTGACCTTATCAAAGCGGTGAGCGGTTGCAAGGGGGCTACGGAGAGATGTCGGTGGAATTGCCCAGGGGGCCGGCCGATGCGGCGCCGTGATGGGCGGATGGTCGCTCGGAAGGCCGACCCGAACCACCGCGGAGGCGGGGCTTTGAGGCGCCGGCCCCAAGGCAGTAGGTTCCCTCGGCGCGGCCCGCGACCGACGCGCCGCTTGAGTGCCCCCTTGCGGAGTCGGAAGGATGTTCAATGGTGGGAACCGCCGAACCAGGAGAGACGATGGCGACGATGATCCCTATGATGCGGGTGCGCGACGTCGAAGCGACGCTGTTGTGGTACGAGAGCCTGGGCTTTGTGCGGCTCGGGGTGAATCAGGAAGAGGGAAGCGAGATGGATTGGGCGTACGCGTCGTACGACGGTGCGGAAGTGATGTTCAACGCCGGCGGTACCGCCTCGGCCGTGCAGCGTCGCGAGGTCGACCTGTACATCGTGGTGACGGATATCGAAGCTTCGTTCGCGAAGCTTCCGCCGGACGCCGAGGTTGTCGAGGGCATCCACGAGACTTTTTACGGCATGAGAGAGTTCATCGTTCGCGATCCCAACCGCTACTGGCTCAGTTTCGGACAGAACCCGGGTGCCGGGGCCGCGGGCGGCGAGGGCTGACGGAATGGGTGAGCCGACGGTGCACTTCGCCACTGTGTTCATGGCGTTCTTCGCGATCATGAATCCGGTTGCCAACGCTCCTCTTTTTCTCAGCCTGACCGGCGATCTCGACGAACCCGTTCGGCGTGCGGTAGCGCTGCGGGCCGTCCTGCTTTCGTTTGTGATCGTCGCGGTCTTTGCCATCGGGGGACGTACGATCTTCTCGGTCTTTGGCATCACTTTGCCCGCGTTTCGCATTGCCGGCGGCATGCTCGTCGGCATGGTCGGTTTCCACATGCTGCAAGGGGAGCATTCGAGCGTCCATTCGACGAGCGACCAGGACAACGAGAATAGTCGCGACGCCGCGCTCGGGATTGCGGTGACCCCGCTTGCGATGCCGGTGCTCGCCGGACCCGGCACGATCGCCACGGCGATGAACTTCGCGGCCGACTCGACGTTGCCGGAAGTCGTCCGCGTGATGGCAGCCTTTGGGTTGATGTGCGGCGTCACCTTCGTCGCATTCCTCGGCGCACGATGGTTATCGGCGGTGCTCGGCCGGAACGGCCTCAATGTCGTCACCAGGTTGATGGGGCTGATCCTGGCGGTTGTCGGGGTCCAGATGCTGATCGAAGGAGTCCGGGGCGCCGTTGCGATGTCGGTTCCTGCCGGCGGTCCCTAGCACGGCCTACCTTGCCGATGCCGACGGCGGTTTGGCGCCGTTGAGCGAAGCCGCCTCAGCCGGGCGTGCTGCCGGCTTCGACGAAGGGCAGGTAGTGCTCGACGACCTGGTCGGGCGCCTCCACCTGCGGGGAGTGGCCGATGCCCC
>JANQHZ010000953.1 GCA_028282445.1 Candidatus Binatia bacterium
GGATCACAGGCGTCGCCCAGACCGTCGCGGTCCGAGTCCACCTGCCCCAACGCGGGGAGCACCGCTCTCGCAACGGCCACCGCCGTCGCATCGCTCAATCGTAATCCGTCGCGTCGGGCGACCAGAACGTAGAAGAGCCGTTCGACACCGGACAATCCGTCGATGCGGTCGAAGTCGGAGTTCGTATTGCCCGAGATGGTCTGCTGCGCGCCCGTACCGTGTCCTGGAACGATGATCAGATGATTGACCGAGGGCGGTGGCGCCCCGAAAACACGCTTGACGAAGAGCGTGTAGGGAAATCCCCCGACGTCGATCGGCAATTCGCTCGAGTCGGCGCTGCCAAAACCGTTGGCGCCGAGATTTCCGGAGATCTCGAACCGTTCGATCGCCAATTCGTCCGCGACCAGCACGAAGATTCCAGGGAACTTCGCGGTCAGATAGCGTCCATCCGGCCCAAACTGAGAATCGCTCGAGATCGCACCGTTGGTGTAGGGAATGAAGGATCCCAGGTTCGTAGACAGCCGATTCGCGCCGTCGTACATGTTGGAACCGCCGTCGGAGATGCTGGTACCGAACTCGCCACCCACGAAATCGAAACGGTCCGGGACCAAGGCCGCGGCACTCGTGGCGAACACTCCCAACGAAGCAGCGTACTGGCCCAGGTCGAACGAGACGGCCGGATTGGGCACGGCCGGGCAATTGTCGCAGAGGTCGCCGACCAGGTCGCCGTCGTCGTCGGATTGATCGGAATTTTCCGTCGCCGGGCAATTGTCTTCGTCGTTGGCAACGTCGTCGCCGTCGCGATCCGAATCACAGGAATCGCCCTCGCCGTCCGCATCCTGGTCGCTCTGCCCCGGGTTGCTCACGAGCGGACAGTTGTCCGCCGCGTCGGCGACACCGTCCCCGTCGTCGTCGACATCGCAAGCGTCCCCTGCGCCGTCGAGGTCGGTATCCGTTTGGTCGGGATTCGATTCCAACGGACAGTTGTCCGTAGTGTTGCAGAAGCCGTCTGCGTCGTCGTCCGGACCGAAGCCGAAACAAGGATCGCAAGCGTCACCGATCGCGTCGAAGTCCTCGTCCTCCTGCCCTGGGTTCGGATCACTGGGGCAATTGTCCAGCGAATTCACAATGCCGTCGCCGTCGATATCGCCGTCACAGGCGTCGCCGAGCCCATCGGCGTCGCCGTCGCTCTGATCCGGGTTCGCGATCAGTGGGCAGTTGTCGTCGCCGTCGCCAACGCCGTCGCCGTCGTCGTCCGGATCGCACGCGTCGCCTGCTCCGTCGTCGTCCGAATCGAGCTGCGTCAACTCGGCAAAGAGGCTTTGCAGGATCGAACGCACCTCGAAAGTCGAGACGGAGGAACCCGATGCCGTGGAGAACAGCAGATAGAGCAGACGCCGAGTCGCGTTGAGGGAGGTGACCTCGAAGCGTTGGAACGTGCTCGACGGAATAATTCGCGCAGTCGTCGTGCCGGCCGGTACGGCCACGACGCTGTGGACGGACGGAAGCCCTCCCCCGACGTGCCGGTTGACGCGTACATCGTAGGTCGTGTCACCGAGCTCGGCCTGGAAGGTCTCCAAGGTCGGAATGGACCGTCCCGGCCCCAGTATGCCCAACGCCACGAAAGTCGACACCCGGTCCATCCCGTCCGCACCCAGCACGAAGAGTCCGGGGAACTTGGCCGTGAAGTACCGCCCCCCGCTGCCGAGCAGGAAGCTGTCAATCGTCACCCTTCCGCCCGTGTACTCGGCATTTCGAAAATCAAAGCTCAGCAGATTGCCCTGCTGCGACGTGAACATTCCTCGGTCCGGCACGGTGAAGCCGGAGTTGCCACCGACGAAATCGTAGCGGTCCGGGATGAGGCCGGCCGCCGATGTTCCGTGCAAGCCGATCAACGAGGACGCAAACCTACGCAACGCGAAGCTGTTCGCCGGGTTCTCCAAGACCGGGCAGTTGTCGCAGGCGTCGCCGACCCCATCGCCGTCGCCGTCGTTCTGGTCGGGATTGGCGGTCGTTCGGCAGTTGTCGAACTCATCGTCGACGCCGTCGTCATCGTCGTCCGCATCGCACGCGTCCCCGGCGCCGTCGCCATCCAGGTCGGCCTGATCCGGATTCTGCGCATTCGGACAGTTGTCCCCGAGATCCGGGGTGCCGTCGTCGTCGTCGTCGGGATCGCACACGTCGCCGGCGCCATCGCCGTCCTGGTCGGACTGATCGCCGTTCGGCACGTTGCGGCAGTTGTCGAGCACGTCGCAAATCGCGTCGCCGTCGCCATCGGGACCCGTGCCGAAACACGGGTCGCACACGTCGCCAATTCCGTCGTTGTCGGCATCTTCCTGTCCGGGATTGTCATCGGCCGGGCAGTTGTCGACGGCATTGGGGACACCGTCGTCATCGATGTCCGGATCGCAAACGTCGCCGATTCCGTCGCCGTCGCCGTCGTTCTGGTCTGCGTTGGGGTGAAGCGGGCAGTTGTCATCGACGTCGAGGACGCCGTCGCCGTCGTCATCCGCGTCGCAAGCATCGCCGGCGCCGTCGTTGTCGCGGTCACTCTGCTCGAGCTCGGAGAACAAGCTCTGCAAGACGATCTCGATGCGCGCGTTTGACACCGGGGCGCCGCTCTCGCGAGAAAAAAGCAGATAGATCAAGCGACTCGTGGCGGAAAGCTGGCTGATTCGGAAGAACTGCGACGTACCGGAGCCAAAGTCGACGGCCGCGCTCGTACCGGCCGGAACGGCGACGACACCGTGCACCGAGGGAATCCCGTTGCCCACGAAGCGATCGACGTGGACGTCGTACGTCGTGTCGCCCAGGTCCGTTTGAAAGGTCTCGACGGATGGGCCGATCCGAATCGATGCCAGGCTGCTCGAGACTTCGAATTGCTGCAGCGAGCTGATTCCATCGGCCGCGAAGACGAACAAGCCGGGGAACTTCGCAGTGAAGTACCGGCTACCGGCGCCGAATCGGAAATCGTCTTCGGCCACCGACGCCGAGGTGTAGAACAGCGTCGAAGAGTTTGCGCGCAGCCGATTCCCGGTGAATGAGTACAGGCGATCGTCCCTCACGGAAGTACCGGAGTACCCTCCCGCGAAATCGTATCGGTCGGGGATCAAGCTCGCAGCGGAAGTGCCTTGCTGTCCGAGCAGGCTTTCGAGAAACGCACGCAAGCGAAAGGCGCCCCTCGGATTGGCTACGTCGCGACAATTGTCGCAGGCGTCGCCGACCCCGTCCGTGTCGGCGTCGACCTGGTCGGGGTTGCTCGTGCCCCTGCAGTTGTCGAGGTCGTCTGCCACCCCGTCGTCGTCGTCGTCCGCATCGCACGCGTCGCCGAGGCCGTCGGTATCGCCATCGAGCTGATCCGGGTTCGACTGTAAGGAGCAGTTGTCGACGTCATCGAGAATGCCGTCGTTGTCGTCGTCGCTCTCACACGCGTCACCGGCGCCGTCGCCGTCGTTGTCGAGCTGATCCGGGTTCGCTACGAATCTGCAGTTGTCCGAAGAGTCGCAAACCGCGTCGCCGTCGCCGTCCGGTCCGACTCCCAAACAGGGGTCGCAGGCGTCGCCGATACCGTCTCCGTCGGCGTCGGCCTGGTCGGGGTTGGCATCAACGGGACAGTTGTCCTGCCCGTCCAGGGCGCCGTCGCCGTCGTCGTCGGGGTCGCAAACGTCTCCGTCGCCGTCCCCGTCCAGATCTTCTTGTCCCGGATTGACGCGCAGGGGACAGTTGTCGCTATCGTCCGCCAAACCGTCGTTGTCGTCGTCCGCATCGCACGCATCCCCGACCCCATCCGAGTCGGTATCCGGCTGGCCCATCCTTGGAACAATCGCGCTCGCAACGGCCAGCGCATCGGCATCGCTCAGCCGCAGCCCGCTCTGGCGCGCGACCAGCACGTAATAGATGCGGTCGACCCCCGAGATCCCGGCAACCGTCTGGCGACCGTCGTTGGTGTTGGTGGCAAAAGAATGGGTCGCGCCGGTGTCGTGCCCGGGAACGATGATCAGCTGATTCACGGACGGATCGGAGGTCCCGAAGACCCGCTTGAAGAAGAGGGTATACGGAGTGCTCTGGACCGAAAACGGCAGCACGGCGCCTTCGGCGAAGCCGCCGCCGTCGGCTCCCAGATTGCCCGTGATGCCGAAGGAATCGATCGAAACGGACTGCCCGACGAGGACGAAGATGCCGGGCCGCTTGCGGGTCAGATAGGAGCTCCCCACGCCGAACACGGCATCGCCGTCGAGCAGCGAGCCGCCGGTGTAGGGAATTGCGATCGCCCGGTCGGTGTTAACGGTGTTTCCGCCGTCGAACATGTCGCCGCCGCCGTCACCGATCGACGAGCCGATCTCGCCTCCGATGAAGTCGAATCGGTCGGGCACCAAGCCCGCCGCCTCATCGGCACGTGCATCCAGTTCCTGGAGGTACTGCGCGAAGGTGAGTTGGATGGCCGGATTGGGTTCGGCCGGACAGTTGTCGCAGACATCGCCGATATCGTCGCTGTCCGCATCTTCCTGATCGGCGTTGACCACGTCGGGACAGTTGTCGTCCTCGTTGTCGATGCCGTCGCCGTCACGGTCGGGATCGCAGGGATCGCCGGTTCCGTCGCCGTCCGCGTCCGCCTGTTGGGGATTGGCGATCAACGGGCAGTTGTCCGCCGGATCGCTCAGCCCGTCGTTGTCGTCGTCCGTATCGCACGCATCCCCGTCACTATCGCCGTCCGCGTTACCCTGATCCGGATTGGCGACGGCAGGGCAATTGTCCAGGTCGTCGCAGGTCCCATCGCCGTCACCGTCGGGTGCAAAACCGAAACAAGGATCGCACAAGTCGCCGAGGCCGTCGCCGTCGGAATCGACCTGGTCGGGGTTCGGCGTCACCGGACAGTTGTCGATGTCGTCGGCTACATCGTCATTGTCGGCGTCGATGTCACAAGGGTCCCCAATACCGTCACCGTCGCCGTCCGCTTGGTCGGGATTGGGTATGGTTGGGCAGTTATCGGCGAAATCGGCGATCGTATCTCCGTCATCGTCCGCATCGCACGCGTCCCCCTCACCGTCGCCGTCGAGATCCGGCTGCCCGGTCGAGGCTACCATCACGCGCGCGATCTCCGCCGCGACCTCGTCATCCAGGCGTAGGCCGCCTTGTCGCGCGACCAGGACATAATAGAGCCGATCGATCCCCGCTAGGCCAACAACGTCGTGAGAGCCGTCATTGGTATTGGAACTGAAAGACTGTCCCGCCGTGGGGTCATCGCCGGGAATGATCACGAGCTGGTTCACCGAGGGTACTCCCGCTCCGTGAACCGACTTGAAAAAGACCGTGTACGGATCGCCGGCGACCACCAGCGATAGAACCGATCCGTCCGCAACTCCATTGCCGTCCGCGCCAAGGCCGCCGTAGATGGTGAATCGGTCGACGCTGACGTCGGCGGCGGCGAGGACGAAAATGCCCGGGTGCTTGGCGGTCAGATACCGGCTTCCGGCGCCGAAGAATCCGTCACCGTCAACAATCGTTCCGTCGGTATAGTCGATGTCGAATCCGAGGTTGGTGGCGAGCCGGTTGCCGAAATCGAACATGTTGCCACCGCCGTCCACAATCCACCTTCCGACATCTCCGTCGATGAAGTCGAATCGGTCCGAGACGAAAGCTGCCGCAGTCCCGGCGCGCAGTCCCAGGTCCTTGCCGAAAGCGACCAAATCGAAATCGACCTGGGGATTGGCGTCGTTCGGGCAGTTGTCGCAAACGTCGCCGACCTCATCGCCGTCGCCGTCTTCCTGCCCGGGGTTGGCGTCGCGCGGGCAATTGTCCGACTCGTCCTCGACGTCGTCGCCGTCGAGATCGGCGTCACAGACGTCGCCGTCGCCGTCGCCGTCGGAATCGAGCTGGCCGGGATTCGCCAAGGAGGGACAGTTGTCTGCGCCGTCCTCGACGCCGTCGTTGTCGCTGTCGTCATCGCAAGCGTCGCCTAGACCATCCCCGTCGGAATCGAGTTGATCCGGGTTGGACTCGGTCGCGCAATTGTCCAAGCCGTCGCATAGCCCGTCGCCGTCGCCGTCGGGTCCGAGGCCGATGCAATCGTCGCAAACATCGCCCACACCGTCACCGTCGCCGTCCTCCTGGGCGGGATTCGCATCGGCCGGGCAGTTGTCGCACGGGTCCGGGCGGCCGTCCCCGTCGCCGTCACCTTCACCGAGCGCCGACGCGTAGCAAACTAGATTGGCTCGGAGATCATTGGCGTCCGGCTGAGGGGAGTGGAAGTTCGACGTGGTCATTCCCCCGAAAAGGGCGTGCCCACTCCCGACCTCGAGCTCGCTCAAAACATCGGCGCCGTCGGTATCGCGCTCCAAGATGGCGCCGAGACCGGCGCCGCTCACGGTCGCATGAGCGAAAGAACCGCCGGATAGAGACGATGCCACCGTACCGAAGGGACCTGAGAAGACCGGGTGCCCGGCATCGGCGGCAACCGCAACCGACGTTGGATCGCTGTAGTTCAGGGTTACGCCGAACCCCATCGAGAAGCTGAAGCCCTCGTTGGGGGCCGAATTCAGAAAGAGGTTTCCGCCTTGCTGCACCCACGCGTCGATCGTTGGGCCATTCGCCGAGAGATAGGCGCTGAGCTCGAGGGCGCTGCGATCGCTGCCGTCGACGAAAATGAAGTCGTAGTCGTCGCCGGTACCCACGGCGAACGGACCTGCTCCGTCACTCAGGCGGAGATCGTCCCAGCCGAGCGGACCGAAAACGCGATCCATCGCCAACTCGTTCACATTCGCGCCCCAAGGCGGATTCGCCCCACGAATGTAAGCCGCCTTGATCGCCAGCACGGGCGCGGCGCTCGAGCTCGCGACGACGAACGCTAACAACAGCCCTAAGAATCTGCCGAACATCGGATATAGCCTCCCGCTAGCCCCGCAACGCAAATCGCTCTACAGCGCCTTATCCACCGACTAGCAACTTACACGGGTGCAACTCAACAAGAACTTGAGAAATCGGTGGGTGCGCCGAGACGTCGCTTGCGCGGTCGATCTTCGCAGCCGTACCGGGAGTTCGGCTGCGCCGCGTCCCCCCAGGGCGGGATTTTCGATCGCGAATCGGCTAGGTTGATCGACACTGCGGCGCACGGAGTCGTCGGGTTAGGAGTGTCCATGGATTTCGAGCATTCGGAGAAGGCCCACATTTACGTAGAGCAGGTCGAGCGTTTCGTGCGGGAGCGCGTCGTGCCGAACGAGGCCACCTACAACGACCAACTCGTTCACAGCAACGACTGGCGCCAGTGGCGAGTGCCGCCGATCGTCGAAGAGCTTAAAGCCGAGGCGCGCGAAGCCGGGTTGTGGAATCTCTTCCTGCCCGACGACGAGTACGGTGCCGGACTGAACAACCGCGACTACGCAGCGGTCGCCGAGGCTACTGGCCGCAGCTTCCTCGCGCCCGAGGTGTTCAATTGCAGCGCCCCCGACACCGGCAACGCCGAGGTCCTGATCAAGTACGGCTCGGCCGAGCAGAAGAAGCGATGGCTCGAACCGTTGCTGGCCGGCGACATCCGCTCCGGTTTCTCGATGACCGAGCCGGCCGTCGCATCGAGTGACGCGACCAACATGAAAGCGACCTGCGAGGTCGTCGGCGACGAGGTCGTCATCAACGGTCAGAAGTGGTGGACGAGCGGCGCCGGCGATCCGCGTTGCAAGTTTCTCATCTTCATGGGCGTCACCGATCCGGATGCAGAGCGCCACCAGCGCCACTCGATGGTCCTGGTGCCGGTCGATGCGCCCGGAGTGGAGATCGTTCGCATGCTGCCGGTATTTGGCCACCTCAGCGAGCCGCACGGCCACGCGGAGATCGTCTACGACGACGTCCGAGTTCCCCTCGACCACGTCATCGCCGGCCCGGGACGCGGCTTCGAGATCGCCCAGGGCCGGCTCGGCCCCGGCCGCATCCACCACTGCATGCGCGCTATCGGAGCCGCCGAGCGAGCCCTCGAACGCCTCTGCCTGCGGGCGGTCGACCGCGTCGCTTTCGGCAAGCCGCTGGTGAACCTGGGCGGCAACCGCGACATCATCGCCAATGCACGCATGGCGATCGATCAGGCCCGACTGCTGACCCTCAAGGCCGCCTGGGCGCTCGACACCCAGGGCACGTTCGGCGCCCTGGTCGACATCTCGGCGATCAAAGTCATCGCACCGAACGTTCTCCAATCGGTCGTCGATGCCGCCATTCAGATACACGGCGGCGAAGGCGTGTCGGACCCCGAGCTCTCAATGCTGATGGGAATGGCGCGCGCGCTGCGCCTGGCCGACGGACCCGACGAAGTCCATCGCGCCATGGTCGCCCGCCTGGAGCTCGGAAAGTACTTGAAGAAGTAGCGCGAACCTCTCCTCGCCGAATCGTTTCCATCGGCGCGCCCCGGGCCGAAAGGCGCCGGGGCGCGGGGTGATGGCTGAAAGTCTACGGCACGACGGTGATCGTACCGTCGCGGCATTCGGTCGGAATGGCGTTGCCGACCGGGTCGGACGCGCCCGGCGCGGTGCAGTCGATGGTGTGGCCGGCGGGAGGGGCCGCACCGTCGATCCCGACCTCGCAGGTGTACAGGATCGAACCGTGCGGGATCGGGTCGAGACTTGCGAAGCTCAGCAGCAGAGCTTTCAGATCGGAAGGCGTCGAAATGTTGAGGAACAGGTTCTTGTCGATATCCGGGTTCACGAAGCAATCGACGAACGACAACGGCGCTCCCGGATCGAGATGGAGCTCGTTCTCGATTCCGGCGATCGACCCGTTGGTTTCCAGGCCGACCGTGAAGCTGACCGTCGCCCCGGCCGCTCCGATCGCATCCCCGACCACGAGCGTGGTGCCGTCCGGCGGGGTCGGAGTATCGGTCGGAATCGTGGTCGGCGTGAAGGTACTCGTCGGCGTGGGCGTCCAAGTAGGTGTCGCCGTCGGTACAAATCCCGATTCGCGGCAGGTCACGCTGTTGCCGCCGCGCGAAAGCTTGCACGCCTCGATCGTATCGCTCCGTTGGAACGATGTTGTCGTGATCACGACCGCGACCGATCCGGCGGTCAGCGGCGGAGGGAAGCTCAAGCGCTTGGCGAACAGTTTGGCGCGAAACAGATTGGGGATCCGCATCGGCCGCAGGTCGACGCGACGCTTGCTGTCCGCATCGTCCGCGGCGCAGCGAATGCGCGGGCCGTTTCGGGTCGGGCGAACCGAGCAGTCCGCGCTGCCCCATGTGAGCAGCTCGTCGACCGACCCCGCGCCGGTCACCCGCGCGGTCAGTCCGCTCGCGATGATGTCTTCGACGAAGTTGGCGAAGGGATCGTTGGCGTTGACGACGCCGCGCACCGAGATCTTCCCGTTGTCGCGCCCCGGACGGACGGCCGTGTCGGCCCGCAGTCGAACCCGCTCCAAAATCAGCGAGGCCAGCACCGGCACCGGGGTCGGGGTGAGCGTCGGCGGCACCGGCGTCGAGGTCGGTGTCGGCGCAACCCCCACCGAAATCGAGCCGTCGATGCCGTCGAGCGCGATCGCATTGCCGACCGGATCGGAGGCCCCTTCCAGTTGGGAGTCGAGTGGATAGGTCGCACTCGGAGCGCTCGGCGAAATCCGCACGTCACACGTGAACAACAACGAACCGTCCGCAATCGGGTCGACGTTGGTGAACGACAGAATGAGAGCCTTGATGCTGGTGCAATCGACGCCGGGGGTACAGCCGTTCGGTCGCAAAGCGAAGGCGCTCGCATTCTTGTCGATCGCCGGATTGACCGAGCAACTCACGAAGGGGGTGAGCGGATCGACGTGAATCTCCTGCTCTATACCGGCGATGCTC
>JANQHZ010000968.1 GCA_028282445.1 Candidatus Binatia bacterium
GACAGACCGCTCACCGAGCCGGCCTTGATGTCGTCGCAGCTGCCGACGGCGCCGGTCAGAGTCGACGGGTTGCCATCGGTCGGCAGAGTCGAGTCGGAGTTACCGACGTTGATCGACAGGCCGGTCGCCATGCCGCTGGTCAGCTCGCCGCACAGAGGCTGCAAAGTGATCGCCGGCTGAGTCGGACGGTTGTTGCCGCAGATTCCGTCTTCGTCGGTCTCGACCGTGATCGAGACGCCGAGGCCACAGGAAACACCGCCGACGGTGCCGCTCCCCAAGCCGGTCTGCGCGCAGACACAGTTGCAGATCTCGCCTTCGGTGCCGCCGTCGGGACCGCCGCAAGAGCCTCCCGGACAATCCGCATCGGTCGAGCAGCTCTGGCCGTCGTTGTCGCCACCGAGACAGAAGTCCTCGCAAGTCGAAGTTTGCGCGAAGTAGTCGGAGCCGAGGCCACCGCAGTACGACTCGCACGACGACTCGCAATCGGCGGTGCCGCTGCAGGCGCCGATGTTGCGATCGGCCAGAACGTTCACGTCAATTCCGTTGTCGCCGTTACAGTCGGCGACGCGCGACGGACACGGCGAGAACGGCTCGATGCAGACATCACCGAGGCCGATGATGTTGACCGGGTCGAAGCGCTGGACATCGCAGGTGCAAGCGAGGTCGCCGTCCGGCATTTCCTGACAGCTGACGCCGATGTCCGCGGACGGGAAGAGCGGAATCGTCGTGATCGCGACGATCAGGTTGAGCTCGCTGAAGTCCTCGTCGAGCGCGCAAACCGCATCGAAGGTCGGCGGAATCGGAGTCGGAGTCGGAGGTACGAAACCGCAGCCGTTGAGGTTGTTGTTCACCGCCTGAATCAGCTCGTTGACCGCGACCGAGCCGTCTTCGTTGGCGTCCATCGCCGGGCAGGCCGACACGTCCTGGTTGCCGAGGTTGATGTTCACCCCTCGAATCAGCTCGCTGACCGATACCGTACCGTCGCCGTCACAGTCACCGACGCACTGCGCCGAAGCGTCCGCAGCGCCAAGAATCAAACAGGCGCCCAGCGCCACCACCGCATGCCGCGAAAAGGCACGCAGTGCCACCGTCGTTTCTCCTGAAAACATCTAAGGTTCCTCCTCCGATTATATGATGGCAGATGCCAATGTCTGCCTTGTAGACGAGCGGCCGGTTTCTGTCAAAACGGCCGCCCCGGCGCCCTCCGACACGTCCGCCGGCGCTTGCGCAGCCCTGCCGAATTCTGAATCACTATCGGACGACGATGGCCCCTCGCCCGGCGAAACTGAGCGCGCAACAACTGGAGCGACTGCGCCATGCCAGCGGCCGCTCGCGCCTGGATCCGGCGCGCGGCCTGTTCTCGCCGAACGGACCGGTACAAACAGTGAACCGCGAAGCGGTGCTGCTCGCCGGCGGCGGTCGAGCCCTTCTGATGCAGGTGGCTCACCCCCTGGTTGCCGCCGGCGTCGCCCACCACAGCAACTTCGAAAACGAGCCGCTGGCGCGACTTTGGCGCACGCTCGACCTCACCCTCACCATCATCTTCGCCGACGCAGCCCGCGCCATCGCCGCGGTCGAACGCATCGAAAAGCGCCACCGGCCGGTCCACGGAACGATCCGACAGACGGTCGGCGACACGCCCGCCGGCGCATCATACGACGCGAACAACAGCGAATTGCTGCTCTGGGTCCACGCGACCCTGATCGACAGCGCTCTTTCGACCTTCGAGCGCTTCGTTCGCCCGTTCGCGGCCGGCGAGAAGGCCGCCTTCTACGAAGAATCCAAGCTCACCGCGCGGCTCTTCGGGGTCGCGGAGGAAGACCTCCCGCATTCGATCGAAGACTTCGAGGACTACATGGACGAAATGCTCGACGGCGACACCCTCGGCTTCGGCGACGACGGAACCCGAGTCGCGGGCTCGGTGATGGATCCTCCGTTGCCGCCCGGGCTGCGCCAGCTCGCCGGCACCGGCCGCATCTTCACCGAGGGCATGCTGCCGGCGCAGTTGCGCGACAAGCTCGGCTATCGCTGGGACCGCAAACGGCAGCGCAACCTCGAGCGCGCCATGAGCTTCTCACGCTCCACCCTTCCGTTCCTGCCCGCCCGTGTTCGCTACTTTCCGCACTACCTGCGGCGCGCGGCGACCGCGTAAGGGCAGACCCAACACCGCGACCGCGCCGGCAGTCAATTGCGCGCCGAGATCTCTCCCAGCAACTTCACCATGTCTTCGTGAATCTTGCCGTTCGACACCAGCGTTTGCCGCCCGTAGAGATCGAAATCGGCACCGGCGAAGTCGCTCACCGTTGCGCCCGCTTCGCGCGCGATGACGACACCGGCCGCCGTGTCCCACGGGCTCAGCTTCCATTCCCAGAAACCGTCCAATCGGCCGCACGCCATGCTGCAGAGATCGAGTGCGGCCGAGCCGCCGCGCCGGATGCCGTGAGTGCGCAGCAGGAACTCACGCACGAAGCTCAGGTAGAAGTCGACGTGCTCGCGCCGGTCGTACGGGAAACCCGTGCCGACCAGCGCCCGTGACAGGTCATCGACCGCCGAGACGGCGATCGAATCTCCGTTGCAGGTAGCGCCGCCGCCGTGCTCGGCCAAAAAGGTCTCGCGCCGGGTGGGATCGTGCACGACTCCCAGCACGAGCTCGTTGCCGCGCGCCAACCCCAGTGAAAAAGCGTACTGCGGGTAGGAATGGGCGAAGTTGGTGGTCCCGGCGAGGGGGTCGAGGTACCAAGCATACTGCCCGTCGGCCGGGCGCGCGATCGGCCCGCCGCCGATGCTCTCTTCGCCGACGATGAGGTGCTCGGGAAACTCGGCCGCGAGTCGCGACGTCGCGAACGCTTCGACCGCGTGGTCGGTCTCGGTGACCAGGTCGATGGTTCCCTTGTGCTCGAACCGGACGACGCGGCCTGCCGCCTCCCGGATCATGTCGCCCGCTTCTTCCGCGATCTGCGTCGCAACTTCGATCAATCGATCCACACCGCAACCGCTCGCACATCGCTCGCCGCAAGGAAACAACCAGGCTGGTATCGTCGCCGGGCGTCTGGCATAGGAACAAATCCGGCCCCGGGGGTCCGGGCCCCGAGCGAGATCGATATGACTGCCATCACCATCGGTTCCGAAGCCCACAAAGAGCTTTTCTGTAGAGAGTTCATCGACACCCACGACCCCTACGAGCCGCGCAAGATGCCCTGGCCCGAGCTCGACGACGACGCCCTGCAACGCCTGCGCGCCATGCCATTCTGGGACGAGGCGATCTCCACCGAAGCCGACGTCGCCAAGAAGGTGAAAGCGCTGATCCCGCTGCAGACCGACCCGTTGCTGCGCGAAGCGATCGAGCTGCAAGGATTCGAGGAGGCACGCCACGCCGAGCTGCTGCTCGAGATGCTGCGCCACTACGACATCCCGGAGCCCGAGATCACCGAGGAACGCCAACACCCCGACCCCGAGTGGGGCTTCCTGCGCGTCGGCTACGGAGAGTGCTTCGACTCCTTCTTCGCCTTCGGCTTGTTCGACCTCGCGCGCGACGTTCGCCTGTTCCCGGAGCCGCTGCTCAAAGTGCTCGAGCCGATCGTGCAGGAGGAGGCCCGCCACATTCTGTTCTTCGTCAACTGGGTGGCCTACTGCCGCGCCCGCGAGCCGTGGAGCCGGCGGCCGTTGCACGCCGCCCGTTGCGGATTGGCGATGGGAATTCAGGTGTGGTCCCGGGTCAAGACCGGACTCGGAATGGCCTTCGGGGGCGGCGACGACGGTGACGACGACGACTTCATGATCGGCGTACAGGACGCTCTCGATCTGTCGTTCTCGCCGAGACAAGTCGTGCAGACCTGCCTGCGCGAAAACGATGCGCGCCTGCGGTCGTACGACGGTCGCCT
>JANQHZ010000977.1 GCA_028282445.1 Candidatus Binatia bacterium
CAAATTGATTACAGAACGTTGTTTCCCAAAATTCGCAGGGCCGGGGGGCGGTCCTTCTCAGCAATCGCGGGAAACCGT
Source organism: Candidatus Binatia bacterium (assembly GCA_028282445.1). Taxonomy (GTDB): domain Bacteria; phylum Desulfobacterota; class Binatia; order HRBIN30; family CADEER01; genus CADEER01. Next base: position 79 of record JANQHZ010000977.1, read on the forward strand.
CAGCGGGAGTCGTACTCAGGGCACAAGTTGAGCGAGTTTGATTCTCCGCGCAAACACCTCGAGCTTCGCCGGCGGCAGTCGGCGGGTGCTACGAGGAAACAATAGACCGGACGACGCCCCGCCAGGGCGATCGCCGATCAGGGAGGGATGGCATATATGTCGGATCGTGGTCTCTTCGAACCCGATGTTCTACTGAGGGATCATTTTGGCGTCCGCAGCGGCGCCATGGTGAGTCGCGAGAAAAGATTGATGCTCGCGGTTCTCGAAAACGCCTTGGATTCTTACCAGAAGTACGTATTCGCCCGAGACGGACAGGGACGCCAGATGTTCCAGGAAGCCGTCGAATGGCTCGACTCCACCAACACCGACTGGTTGTTCTCGTACCGCAACATCTGCGAGACGCTCGACATCAACCCGGACTACCTGCGTCGCGGCCTCGAGGGGTGGCGGCAACGCGCAGCGGTCGCCAAGCAAGCCGAGCTCGAAGCGAGCCGGGAGCAGGCGCCGGCCGTAGCGGCCATGGGTTGAGCTTCCTTTCGCCATTGGGATCAAAAAGCCGGATCGCGCGGACTGCGTGATCCGGCTTTTTCATTGGAGCCGCCTGCCCGCCGTCGGCAGGGCGGACACGCGGTCGGAGACGGGAGAACTCGCGGGATGACCGCCGATCGAGCCGTCGGATCCGACCTCGCCTCACGACTCGCCGCGACGCTCCGCTCTCGTGCAGCGGAGGTCGCCCTGGTGTGGGAAGGGGCCGAGCTGACCTACGCGGACCTCGACTCTCGATCGAGCGCGATTGCCGCCCGGCTGATCGACGCCGGCGTCCGAGAAGGGGATCGAGTCGCGGTCGGCCTGCCCAACAGCGCGTTGCTGGTGGCCACCGTGCTCGGAGCGCTGCGCAGCGGCGCCATCCTGGTGCCACTCAACCCGAGCGGGCCGGCTTCGGACGCGCGCTATGTGACCACCCACTCGGAAGCGCGCCTGGCCGTGCTGTCGCCGAAGCTGGAGAGGGCGTGGGGCGATCTCGGCTGCCCTACCCTGGGCTGGAACGACGAGACCGACACCGATGACGGGACCGCCGACTGGGCGAAGCGCGGCGGAGACGATCCGGCACTGCTGATGTACACGTCCGGCACCACCGGCCGCCCCAAGGGGGTCGTGCTCTCGCACGCCGCGATCGCCGGCAATCTTGCCACCGTCGCGCGCGCCTGGCGCTGGCGAGAGTCGGATCGGCTGCTGCTCACTCTGCCCTGCTTTCACCTGCACGGGCTGGCGTTGGGGATTCTCGGCTCACTGCTCGTCGGCTCGCGCATCGTATTGTGCGAGAGATTCGCCGCAGCCGACGTGCCCCGGCTGATCGAGGCCCATCGGTGCACCCTCTTTTTCGGTGTTCCGACGATGTACAACCGCCTGGTCCAGCTGCCGGACGACGAGATGCCGCGACAGGGGCTTGCATCGATGAGGCTGTGGGTTTCCGGCTCCGCGCCACTCACGCCGGCCACCTTCGAGGCCTTTCGCGATCGTTGCGGCCACGAGATCCTGGAACGCTTTGGGATGAGCGAAGGCGGCTTCATGATCGCGGTCCCCTTCGAGGGGCCGCGAAGGCCGGGAGTCGTCGGCGTCGCCCTGCCTGGCATTACGATCCGCATCGTCGATCCCGACGACCCGACCGACGACGGCGACATCCCCGAGGTCGGCGACGGCGAGGTCGGAGAGATCGAGATCAGCGGCCCAAACCTGTTCTCGGGATACTGGCGAGACGCTCAGGCGACGGCGGAGGCGTTTCGCGCTTCGTTTTTTCGCTCCGGTGACCTCGCGTTGCGCGAACCGGA
>JANQHZ010000991.1 GCA_028282445.1 Candidatus Binatia bacterium
ACCTCCGCGCGACGAGCGTTTACCAGCGCTTTCCTCTTCCTTCTCGGCGGCGGCCGCTGCAGCGGACGTTCGCCGGTGCTGGATGCGGCGGTAGACGACGCCGTGAGCGGCAGCGGCGTCGCCCACCGCGTCGAAGGCGCGGTCGTTGGAGACGATCTCCAGGATGTCACCGGGTTCCGCTTTGGCGATCCATCCGCCTGCGGCAACGGCGATCCACAGGTCGCTCCAGTCGCGCACACCGCGCGCTGGTGCGCTGTGGACGAGCTGGGCACCGAGGCCGGCGAGCTCTCGCGCCACGAGTTGGCCGACCGCTCGCCAGTTTCCTACCGCGTTGAGATCGACAGACTGCTTGGTGCGATCGATGTCGAGAGAATCGATTACCGCCAGCAAGGCGGCCTTGCTGCTGGTGTTCTCTACGTCGATATAGATCGCCCGTCTGGGGGGACGCGCCGGCGTAGGAATCCTCTTCGTCGCGGGAGGCTTCTTGCGCGCGCTCGCGGCGACCTTCTTGGTCGCGCGGCCGGCCGATGCTGTTCTAGCGACCGCCTGCTTCGCTTTCGCCGCGGTCTTCTTGCGAGCCGGGGCGGCTTTGACGGCCTTCTTAGGGGCTCGCTTGGCCGCCGACGCGACGCGCTTCTTGGCGACCGTTCGCTTCTTCGCGGTTCGCTTGGCGGCCGCCTTCTTGGTCGTCTTCTTCGCGGTGACGCGGCTCGTCGATTTCCGGGTCGCCGACTTCTTGGTCGCCTTTGCCGTTTTCTTTGCGCTCACCCCCGCACTCCTGCCAGTTCCAGGGTGGGGTCGTCAAAGGGTAGCGCGTCTCTCCGGCCGGGCGGCTACGGCAGCCAGAGCCGCTCGACGAAGAGATGGAAGTTGCCGGTGGGCGGGAATCCCTGGTGAAACAGGGCGGAACTGCCGTTGAGACGGTTGCGCACGAATTGCGAATTGTCGACCTCGAAAACCCAGAGGTAGGCGCTTCTGCTCAAAAAGATGTTGGTGCGATTCGAACGAATGGTCGCTCGCGTGACCGGTTTACCCAGGACTTCGGTGCGCCGGCCGGTGCCGACGAGGATGGCGACGTGGTCCGGAAACTGGCTCTCGATTCGGTTGCGTTCGACGCGCGCGCCGTCGTCCTCGATGCGGATCGCTGTGGCGACGTCGACGAACTCGTTGTTCAGGACGGCGTTGTCCTTGGCGAAGTCCTCGTGGATGCGGAGAAGTCCGGCGTCGACGTAGGGCTCATCGCTGCAATCGAAAAAGAGCTGATTCTCCGACATTCTCGAACCGACCCAAACGCCGGTGCGCTCGTTGACGATGGTGTTGTGGCGAATGCGGTTTCCGTTGGCGCCGTAGCGGCGCGGCCACCACCGGCCCGGTAGTTGGTTCACGAACTCACCGCAGTTCTTGTAGAGGAAGATAGCGCCGCTGGAATTGTTCTCGAAGTGATTGTCGGAGATGTAGTTGTCTCGCGACCCGTCGATCGCGAGCCCTTCGCGGCCGGTGCTGAGGTAGCGAAACTCGGTCTCGGCGATGAAAAACGGGATTCCGTTGACCGAGTCCACATCGCCGTAGCCGTTGTCGTGGATATGGCTCCGCACGATCTCGTTCTCCCTCGACCCGCCCTCCAGATAGATCCCGGCATCGCCCGACCCGGCGACTTCGATGTCGCGCAGTCTTACGTCCGTGACGTACGGATTGACCAAGACGCCGACTTCACGCGCTCCGAGCAGGCGACTGTTGCGAAGCTCGATCCTGGCGAACCCGTTGCGATACTCGGCGCCGGCCGCCAATCTGCGAAAGCCGTCGCGCGAGACCCGGAGATTGTTGCGGAACCCCTGAATGTAGCAATTGCGGACGGTGACGCGCCGGATCGGGGTCGAGATCGACGAGTGGATGTCGACTCCATAGTCGTCGTCGCCTTCGGGGTCGTCGATCAGCGCGCCGCGGCAATCGAAGAGCACGTTCGACGAGACGATCTCGACTCCACCGGTGTAGGTGCAGCGCGGGTCGAGGTGCGAATCTCGAGAGATGACCAGATGCTCGTCCTTGCGGGCGCATGGAATGAACTGCGAGCCCAGCCGGACGCTTCCCATCAGGCGGGGGAGGACGACGTCCGCGTCAACCGGAGCGGCTGGAAACACCAGGTAAAGGGCGAAGATCAGGAAGGTTGGGCCGAGCCGGGTGAAGCGCATTTCCGAACGCTAACAAACCTGGCGAGATGTCGGCAATGATTTTCCGCAGATTGGTACGAAATGGGCCGTTTCGAGAACCACGGAAGCGCCGCTCCGGCTGTGCGCCTGGCGATACTCGAGGAGCGAGGTCGTTTGGACGAGCCGTCTACCTCTGGATACTCTCGACGTAGTCGACGATCTTCATGACCTTGCCGCGCGCGCGGGCCTGCCTATCCGGGTCGTCGGGAAGCAATTCGGCCGCGAAGACCTCGCCCCAAACCGGCATGTCGGACTTGCCGTGCGCGCGCACCGTATCCCGCCCCTCGACCGACATGGTGACGAGATACTTGGGGAACCTCCCTTCGAAGTTCTGCTTGATCAGGGTCAGGTCGATCGGGCGCGGATCCAGGAAGGGCGCCACGATCCCGTCGCCGCGCCCGCTCACGCCATGGCATGCCGAACAGTACTGCCTGTAGAGCTCCGCCTCGGCCTTGAGTCGCGGGTTCTCGAGGATCGGCGCCTCGGTATCGGCGGCCGGCGCTGCGCTTGCGAGCAGCAGGGCCAGGGTCAACAGGCTTCCGGTTCGTCTCATCGCTCGCTCCATCGTTGTTTTGGCCTTTGACGGCTTCGTCACCATACTCCGCTCGGCAAGGAACGTTCCACCGTCCGGTGGGCCGATGGGTCGGTCGCAGGTCGCCGACGATTCCGGACGGGCGGAAGCAGGAGTGCTTGGTGGGGCTCGCTAGGCAACCTTGTCGGAACCTACGATTGCTGATTTCGTGATGGGGCCATGCCGGAAACCCACCACACTTTCTGTCGAATTTGCGAGGCCCTCTGCGGATTGGAGGTCGAGACCGACGATGGGAGGGTTACGGCTATCCGACCGGATCCCCGCCACGTCGCGACCGAGGGGTTCGGCTGCCCCAAGGGGCTGAAGCAGCATCACCTGCTTGGCTCGCCCGACCGACTCACCGAACCGCTCAAGCGCGTCGGCGATTCCTTCGAACCGGTCTCCTGGGAGCAAGCGCTCGCCGAGATCGGGGCCAAAGTCCGCAGTCTCGTCGATACCCGCGACGCCGACGCGATCGCGATGTACGTCGGTACCGCGGCGGGTTTCAGCATTCTGCATCCGATTTTTGCGCAGGGCTTCATGGACGGCATCGGGTCGACCAGTATGTACTCGTCGTCGACCCAGGATTGCGCCAATAAGTTCGCGGTTGCGCGTGAGATGTACGGCTTCGCGCTGACCCAGCCCTTTCCCGACGTCGAACGGACGGATTGCCTGATCGTCGTCGGTGCCAACCCGGTGGTCTCCAAGTGGAGCTTCCTGCAGGTGCCCAACCCGAGCAAGCACCTGCGCGCGATCGCCAAGCGCGGTGGGAAGGTTTACGTCGTCGACCCGCGACGGACCGAAACCGCCAAGGTCGCGACCGATCATGTCTTCATCCGGCCCAATACCGACCCTCTCTTCTTCCTGTCGTTCTTGCAGGAGTTGATCGCGAGCGGTGGCGTCGATCGCGAGCGCGTCGAGCGGTATATGACCGGCTTCGCGGAGATCGAAAAGCTGGTCGCGCCCTGGACTCCGGAGCGAACGGCGCCGGTCACCGGAATCGCCGCACACTCTCTGCGAGAGATGGTCAAGTCGTACCGCGAAGCCGACGGCGCCGCGTTGTATTCGTCGACCGGCGTCAACATGGGAACCAACGGATCCCTCGGATACTGGCTGCAGGAAGTGATCAACGCCGTCTCGGGCAACCTCGACCGGCGCGGCGGCAGTCTGGTCGGGCAGGGAATCTTCGACTTCGCCCGCTTCGGCAAGAAGTACGGCGTCATGAGCCGGCGGAACCGGTCGCGAGTCGGCGGCTTCACTTCGGTCAACGACGCGTTTCCAGGCGCCATTCTGGCCGACGAGATTCTGACGCCGGGCGAGCGGCAAGTTCGTGCGCTCTTCGTCACGGGCGGGAATCCGTTGATCACGATGCCCAACTCGGCGCGGCTGCGCGATGCGTTTCGCGAGCTCGAGTTGCTGGTGACGGTCGACGTCTTTTTGAACGAGACCGCGTCGATGGGGCACTATGTCTTGCCGGCGACATCGCCGATGCAACGGCCCGACCTGCCTTTCGTCTTTCCTCTTTTCCTCGGGATGCAGGCGCGACCCTACATCCAGGCGACGGAGCGCGTCATTCCGCCGCACGGCCAGCAGCGCGACGAAGCGACGATCTACCTCGATCTCGCGCGCGCCTGTGGCGTCGGTTTGTTCGGTTCCAAGCTTGCTCAGACCGCGGTCGAGACCGCTCGGCGAGTGTGGGGGTGGCGGCACCCGGATCGCAAGCACGAGGTGCCGCAGGAGTGGCTGATGTCGGCGTTGTTGCGATTGGGCGGCGAGGGCAACTTTTCGCAGCTCGTCGGCGAGAAGCACGGTCGCTTGCGCGCGCCGCATCGAGCGGGAGACTTTCTCGGCGACCGGTGCGTGACCGACGACGGCAAGGTGCAACTGGCCCCGTCCGTTCTGATCGAGCAGGCGGACAAGCTGGAAGCGGATTTCTCGACCGAGAGAGATGCCGTCGGCGGGTTCAGGTTGATCACCAAGCGCGCGGTCACCACGCACAATTCGTGGACGCACAACTATGAAGCGTTCCTCGACGGCGGCCGCGACACCAATCACGTCTACATGCACCGGCAAGACGCCGCCCGACTCGGCCTCGAGTCGGGACAGTATGCCGACGTGGTGTCGGCGACGGCGGCGGTGCGTCTGCCGGTGCGTCTCCTCGACGATCTGCAGCCGGGCACGGTGGCGGTTCCGCATGGTTGGGGGCACCAGCACGCTCGCGGCTTGAGCGTGGCGTCAAAAACCAGCGGCGTCAACGTCAACATCCTCGCCGCCGACGGCGCCGACGGGGTGGAGCGGGTGTCCGGCATGGCCCATCTCACGGGTATCCCGGTAGAAATCCGTCCGGCGGACGGACCGGCCGACACCACGAGTTGGTCCGGCCTGCCGGCAACCGCGTGAGCATGTCGTCGGATCAAGACAGACAGTCTCCGCGCTGGTCGCGGGTCGATTCGTTCGGCTGGATCGGCTTCGCGTACATCGTAGCGATCACCGTCTGGATGTGTTGCCTCGTCGACACCACGAGCCCGATCTGGGCGATGTTCTACGCTTTCGTGGCGTCGACCACGGTGATCTACGGCTTCTCCTCGGCATTCGGCAACAGTAGTTTCTTCGACGCCTACTGGAGCGTGATTCCGCCGCTGGCTGCCCTGTTCTGGGTCGGTGTCGCAGCCGAAGGTCCGACCCTGCGCCAGGTGGTCGTCACGGTCCTGGTATTCCTGTGGGGGATCCGGCTGACGTGGAACTGGGCGCGCGGATGGAGCGGGCTGGATCACGAGGACTGGCGCTACGCCGGGGTCTACGAGAATGCGCCGTTGCCGAGGTGGGCGAGCAACCTCTTTGGGGTTCATCTCTTCCCGATGCTTCAGGTTTTTCTCGGCTGCCTCGCCCTGATCCCGGCGCTGGCATACGCGCGTTACGGATTCGGCCTGCTCGATGCCGTTGCACTGGTCGTGACCGCTACGGCGATTCTCATTGAGACAATCGCCGACGAGCAGCTGCGGGCCTTCGTACGAACCAAGGATCCCGGCGACATCTTGAAGTCGGGGTTGTGGGCCTACTCGCGGCACCCAAACTACTTCGGCGAGCTCGGGTTCTGGTGGGGCCTCTTCCTCTTCGCCCTCGCCGCCGACCCGAGCTGGTGGTGGACCGGCATCGGCGCCGCCGCGATGACCCTGATGTTTCACTTCGCCAGCATCCCGATGCTCGACGCTCGCAGTCTCGAGCGCCGCCCGGAGTACGCCGAGCACATGAAGCGGGTCAACGCGCTCGTGCCGTGGTGGCCGCGGCGCGGATAGCGCGACCGTCTCTCCCTCTCTCTTCCTGCCGCCGGGAATTGGAAGCAGCGAGATTCTCGCTATTGCGAGAATACTGAACGCTCGCTCATTTTTGTGCAGGCTGGTGCTGTGGCGGCACGAAGATTGCGCTTCGTTTCGGCTGGGAACGTGGGCAATCACACGAGAGTGGCGGTCGGCCCTGTGTCGGTCGCAAAGGAGCGAGACTATGGCAGATTTTCTATCCGCGTATTCGATTCAGAACTGGCTGGAGTCGTGTCCCCAGTCCTACCTCGA
>JANQHZ010001039.1 GCA_028282445.1 Candidatus Binatia bacterium
GAAAATCAAACGAATCTGCGACTCGGCACACTAGCAGCAAGTCCGTACGCAACAAGCGCAACACGCCATTTGACCGCCCCCGCGCGGAGCGCGATAGCGGAGGAATGCGCGTCCACCATATTGCATTTCGCGTCGGCGACCTGTCCGCCTCGGTCGAGTTCTACACCACCATGCTGTCACTACAGGTACGGCGGGACTCCACTCCTCGATCGGTCTGGCTGGGTCTCGGCCGCGACTCCGTCCTCATGCTGGAAGCTCGCGAGGAAGACGAACCGTCGATCCCGTGCGGATCGCGCGAGCTGGTCGCTTTCCGGGTCGACGAAGCAGAGAAAGCTCGGATTCGACGACGGGCGATCGAGTCGGCGACGCTCGACGGCGAGACGGAACACACGGTGTATCTGCGCGATCCCGACGGACGCCGCGTCGCCGTGTCGTCGTACCCGCTGTGAGCGGATGACAAGCGACCGGCGATCCACCATAGTAATGCTCCGAACCGAAAGGAGCCGACATGGAAGTCCAAGGTGGATGCTACTGCGGTGACCTGCGCTATCGCGCCCAGGGAGATCCTTTGTTCAAGGGCCAATGCCACTGCCGCGAGTGTCAGTACATTTCAGGCGGGAGTCCCAACGTCGTGCTGGTCATGAAAGATGGCGATTTTGCGTACACTCAGGGCAGCGCGAAGATCTTTCAGCGCGAAGACCTCGACAACCCGGTCACGCGCGAGTTCTGCGAAAAGTGCGGAACCCACATCCTCAGCAGAGCGGCCCTGCTGCCTGGTGCGGTGATGATCAAGGTCGGCACCTTCGACGACCCGGCGACCTACGGAAACCCGGAAATGGCGATCTTCACCGCCGACAAGCAGTGCTTCCACACGATCCCGGAGGGCGTCGCGGCCTTCGAAGGGGTGCCGAGCTAGCGCCGCGAGTCGGGCACCCCGATCGCCTCGATCTGACGAGGGCTGAGCCATCGTTCGGGACTCGTTCGCGCGGCGATCGCCGCGTTGAGGCGGGCACCTTGCGTCGGGCCAACGTCGAGCTCGCGCAACGAGCTTCGGCGGAGGTAGTACTTCTGGTCGCGTGGCGCGGCGTCACGCGCGTAGCCGGGCGATTGGGTGACCCTGGCGCGACCGAAGACCGCGACCGCCGACTCTTCCTGGACGGCGCCGTGCGCGAAGACTCCATCGACGCAATCGGTCGCCGCCACTTGCCGCAGCAGTGAAGCGTAGTCGGTGGAGCGAGCATCGAAACGAACCTCGACCACCTCGCGACCGCCTAGCCAGCCCGCACGGGTCGCGACCACCGATTCGATCCCTCCCAGGCAAGCCTCACCGCGCCAGAAGCAGGGCATCGAAAAGGTCGCGATCCCCGAGGAGCGAAGCGCGGCGGCGTCGACCGCGACTCGCAAGTAGGTAGGCACCGGTCGCTGTGCGGCCTCCAGTGCGGCAATCATGCGCTGCCCGATTCCCAGCGGCGACCAGACGCGGTCGCGCCTCGCGATCAGGTCCACACCGGCGCCATCGACGAAACGTACCACCGGGTTGTTCCAGGCGGGCTCGCCATATCTTTTCAACGCTTCCGCGTCGGCGCCACCGCGATTGTTGAAGATCGCAACCGGTACGAACTCGCTCTCGATCGCCTCGACGTAGAGCGGTTCCGAGAGCACGGATTTACCAAAGCCGACGCATGTCGCGCAGCCCGGAACTTCCTGGAACAAGAGGAACACCGGCTTGTCGCTCGAGGCGGCGCGCTGCAAACCGGCATCGAGGCTTCGTTCCCAGCGCACCCGCCCCAACTCAGCTGGGGCGGCCGTGGCGGTCGTCCGGCAGACCTCCGCGACCACAACCGTCGATAAGAAAACGACTCGCAAGATCGGATTCATCACGCCCGTATTACCTCGGCTTGCGACCGTTGTTACACCACGGCTTCGCGAACCTCCGCAGCGCAGGCGCGGCACGGGCGGGAACACCACGTCCCAATTTTCGGCCTGTCTTCGATGATCGGGCAAGGGCGGGGGCATGGGCATGGGCAGGGAGTCGGTCGAGCCAGGCGCTCCCTTTGTTGCTGCGGAACCAATGCATGCCGGCATTCCCCTGCCCTCGCCCAAGTCCATGCCCCTTCGAATGGTTCTCCACCCTCAATCGGTGCTCCCTTCCAGAAGATCCTTACAGTTGAATGTAAAATCTCCACGGAATAGGAAGTGTACTCAGGGGAGGGTAGTTCATTGACTTATCGCGTCATTCTCGCACGCGGGCGCGGCGGATTTCGCAACGGCAGCGGGCTATTGGCAGCGGCCGGCCTGGCGCTCGTGCTGTGCGCCTGCGGATCGGACGACGACGACGGGTCGGGCGACTCGGCGGCTCTGCGGCGCGGCTACGTGATTTCTTCGTTCAGCTACGTGTACCCCGAGCACGACGAGGAGCCCTGTCCCGGCGGCTTCACCAAGGGCCCGCTCGAGATGCGCCTCGAGGACGGCGTCGTACTGCCCGACGATTGCAACGATCCGGAGAGATACTCCGATCCTGGATTCAAAACGCTACAGGGGCCCGGCCGGCTCCCCGGCCTCGATCTCGACGGCCTGATCTCATCCGAGCAAGCCCCAGCGGATGGAGAATGCGCCCACGACGACTTCAGTGGAGAACTCGGCGAGCGCGGTATCGACTACCAGTTCTGGCGCGCGGTCGGCTGCATCCGCGGCTTCCAGAAGGGGGACATATCCAACACGGTCGTCGAAGAGGCGGTGATCAACGGCTCGATGACCATCCTCATCGATCTCGAGGGAGTCGATGACGAACGAAACGACGACGAAGTGGTCGCGCAGGTATTCGGCAGCACCGATGTGCCGTCGATCGGCGCCGACGGCAGCGTGTTGCCTTTCGCGACGCTGACGATTCACGAGGACACCCAGTACCACGGCACGAGCGGAACCGGCGAAGTCGTCGACGGGGTGCTGGTTGCGGGACCCATGGATATCAATCTGCGGCTCAACATCCAGATCGTCGACGGCGACCAGAGCATGCGCGACGGTTACCTGCGGGTGGAGTTCCAACCGGACGGCTCGATCAAGGGACAGATGTTCGGTTACCAACCCGTCGACGAGGCCTACGATATCTTCGGCATCCAGGCCGGGGCGGCGGGAGCGGAGGCCCTGTCGTACACCTGCAGCGGACTGTGGGAAGCGTTGCAAAGCAGCGCCGACGGCCACCCCGACCCGGTCACCGGAGCGTGCTCGACAATTTCGGTCGCCTACCGTTTCGAAGCCGTACCGGCATTCGTGGCGAAATGAGGACGCGATAATGCGAACGAACATCGACCGACGGGCCAGCTGGGGTGTACTCGCCCTCTTCCTGACATCGATTGTCGCCGGCTGCGCGGGAGACGGCGGCACTTCGTCCGGCGGCAGTGTCGCCCCCTTGGTAGAGGCCGGTCCGACCGCAATGCGCCGGCTCACCGAGGCGCAGTACCGCGCGACCATCGCCGACATCTTCGGCGACGATATCGTCGTCGCCGGCCGCATCGAACCCGACAACCGACAACTCGGCCTGTTCGCCGTTGGCTCGTCCTTCGTGAGCGTGACCGCATCGGGATTCGAACAGTACGAGTCGATCGCGCGCGGGATCGCCGAACAAGCGCTGGCGCCCGGACGACGCGACACGTTGATCGATTGCGCGCCCGACGACCCGACCGCGCCCGACGACGACTGCGCCGGCGAATTCCTGCGCAAGATCGGCCGGCAGCTCTTTCGGCATCCGCTGAGCGACGAAGAATTGAACGCGCGCCTCGCAATCGCCTCCGCATCGGCCGAGACCCTGGGCGACTTCTACCTCGGGCTGGAAGACGCGCTTACGACTCTGTTGGTCTCGCCCGAGTTTCTGTTTCGGATCGAAACCAGCGAGCCGGACCCGCAGGACTCCACGCGGCAGCGCCTCAGCAGCCTCGCGATGGCTTCGCGCCTGAGCTACTTCCTGTGGAACTCGACCCCGGACGAAGATCTGCTCGCCGCCGGCGAACGCGGAGATCTGGTAACCCAAGCCGGGCTCGAAGCCCAGGTCGACCGCATGCTCGCATCACCCCGGCTCGAGCAGAACGTCCGCGCCTTTTTCGGTGACCTCTTCGCCTTCGCCGACATCGAACAAGGTCTGGTGCGAAAAGACCCGGTGCTGTTCCCCGCTTTCAACCAGGCCCTGATCCTGGACGCCGCCGAGCAGACTTTGCTCCTCACCATCGATCACCTGGTCACCAACGCCGGCGACTACCGCAACCTGTTCACCACCCGCAAGACGTTCATGTCGCGGCCGCTCGGCGTCGTCTACAAGGTCCCGGTTGTTTCTCGCGACGGTTTCGAGCCGTACGAGTTCGCAGCCGACGACCCGCGTGCCGGCTTGCTGAGCCACGTCAGTCTACTGGCGCTTTACTCCCATCCGGGCCGCGGCTCCCCGACGTTGCGCGGCAAGTTCGTGAGAGAAGTCCTGTTGTGCCAGGACGTACCG
>JANQHZ010001043.1 GCA_028282445.1 Candidatus Binatia bacterium
GCGCTCGGTCTACCGGAAGCGGTGATGAGCGACAACGAGATCATCTTCTTCGAGCCCGTGCGTCCGGGCGATCGGCTCAAGACGCGGCAGATCCTCCACTCGGTCTCCGATCCGAAGACGACCAAGCTGGGCACCGGTCGCTTCTGGAGCATCGAAGTGCAGTACGTCAACCAGGAAGAGGTTCTGGTCGCGAAAGAGATGTACACCGGCTTCGGCTACAAGAGGGGGGCGTGATGGCGGATCTAACGGCCGACCAGATCGAAGAGGGTCAGGAGCTGGCGCCGCTGGCGTACGACGTCTCGGCGACGACGGTGATCCTCGGCGCGTTGGCGACGCGCGATTGGCGCCCGATGCATCACGACCGCGACTTTGCGATCAATCGCAACGGGACGAGAGATATCTTCATGAACACGCCGAACCTGGCGGCGTGGTTCGAGCGCTACGTGACCGATTGGACCGGTTCGCGCGGGCGACTCGGGCGGATGAAGTTCCGCATGAAGGACTCGATCTTTCCGGGCGAGCAGATGGTCTTCAACGGGTCGATCGAGAAGGTGGAAACCGACGATGTCGGTTGTACGTGGGCTCATCTGAACGTGACGGTTTCGGTCGGCGAGCGACTGTGTACGTCGTGCGCCGTTCGCGTCGCCGTCCCCAACGACGCCGACGACAACCCCTGGCGGCGCAAAGGCGACGATTGGAAGCCGTGAGCGACGCGGTCGCGCGCGCCAGGCCGGTGCGCGGGGTTGGGAGTACTGGAAAGCCGACATTCGTCGGCCGTAAACGGAGTGAGTGATGGATCTGGATTTTTCCGAAGAGCAAGAGATGCTGCGCGAGACGGTTCGCAATGTTTGCGAGAAGTTCTCGCCGGTGGAAGTCGTGCGCAAGCTCGAAGACGACCCGGTCGGCTACCCGGCCGATCTCTGGGAACAACTCGGCCAGCTCGGAATGCTGGGCCTGACTCTGCCCGAGCAGTACGGCGGCAGCGGCATGTCGATGCTCGACGCCGCCGTCGTCTACGAAGAGTTCGGTCGTTCGCTCGCACCGACCCCACATTTCGTCAGCTGCGTCGTCAGCGCCGGCGCGATCCTCGAAGCCGGCAACGACGAGCAGAAAAGCGCCATCCTGCCGAAGATCGCCTCGGGAGAGACCATCGTTACGCCGGCGTGGCTCGAGCCGAACAACGGCTACGGCGCCAAGGGAGTCCAGATGCGGGCGACCGCGGACGGCGACTCCTATGTGTTGAACGGTGTCAAACGCCACGTGCTTTTTGCCGCCTCGGCGACTCAGTTCCTCGTGCTTGTTCGCACCGGTGACCAGGACAGCGATGTCTCCCTGCTCCTGGTCGATCGTGAGTCGCCGGGACTTACTCTGACCCAGCAGATGACGCTCGCATCGGACACCCAGTACCGTCTCGACTTCAAGGACGTGCGGGTTCCCACCGCGAATCTGGTCGGCGCGCTGAACGCAGGTTGGGGGACCTGGGACAAAGTGATGCACGATGCGATCATCCTCGCCGCCGCACAGGCGATGGGAGGCGCGGAGCGGGCGCTCGAGATGACCGTGCAGTACTCGCTCGATCGCGAGCAGTTCGGTAAACCGCTCGGCGCATTCCAGGCCTTGTCGCACTACATGGCCGACGCCTCGACCAACGTCGACGGTGGCAAGACTCTGGTGTACGAGGCGGCGTGGGCTCGTACCGAGGGCAAGTCGATTTCGCGCCTGGCCCCGATGGCCAAGCTCTTCGCCTGCCAGACCTACCGCGACCTGACCGCCATGGCCGAGCAGATCCACGGCGGCATGGGCTTCACCATCGAATACGACATCCAGCTCTACTTCCGCCGCGCCAAGCAGCTGCAGCTGTCGTGGTGGGACTCGCGCTACCTGGAAGAACTGATCGCCGCGGACGTCCTCGACTGATTTTTTT
>JANQHZ010001044.1 GCA_028282445.1 Candidatus Binatia bacterium
TCGCGAATCGTGTCGTAGACGGCGCCGATCGACCGGTGCTGGATCTTGCCGATATCCTTGGCGGCTTTCGGCATGAAGCCCTCCAGCACCTTGACCGGCAGCGTAGCGATCTCCTGATGGATCTCCTCTACGGAATTCGCACCCTTCTCGACGAGCGAGTGGACGAGATCGGGAATACTGTTGATCGCGCGCTTCTTGCCCTTCGAGTTCTTCTTCTTCGACTTCTTCTTGGCCATCGCAGCTCCTGTTCTGTGTTGGGATGGACATTAGCAGCCCGTTGAAAAAGTAAGCCGGGCTGCAAATGGTGCTCGGGCGCTCTGGCTGCGTTGCGAAATCCTCAACAAAAGTCTCGACTTTGCCTCCGGTTTCGCGCCTTGCCAGATCCCCCAACCCCTCATTTTCGCCTCCGCCCTACTTTCTCAACGGGCTGCTAGAGCCTGAGTCCTTCGGGGGCGCAAAGCAACCGGACGGACGGGCGATCCCCCGCTACCTCGAGCTCAGCCGGTCGGTTCGAGCACGACCACGGGAATCTCCCGGTCGCCGGCGTTCTTCTGATACTCGTCGTACGGCGGATAGAGCTCCGCCATCTGCTTCCACAGCCGATCCCGCTCTTCTCCGGACGCCACCCTGGCGCGCGCCGCCATTTGCTTCGAGGCGACCTGCACCTCGCACTCCGGCTTGGCGTCGAGATTGAGATACCAGTGCGGGTGCGTTGGCCAGCCCCCCTTCGATGCGATGATCACGTAACCATCACCGGCCTTTCCGTAGATCAGTGGCGACAGGCGCGCCTCGCCGGACTTGCGCCCTGTGGTGGTGAGCAGGAGCGTCGGCAATACTCCCGGACCCCCGACGTGGGTCGAGTCCCACATGTGGGCTGCCTCCGGGTCGTTGCGATACTGCTCGATGTGTTCCGCGATCCAGGGGATCTCGCTGAAATTGGTCATGACGGCTCCTTTCGATCTCACCACAGAGACACAGAGACACCGAGGGTCGCAAGCGCTGGCGGCTTAGGATTGTGCGTCGGCGCGACCGGTCGCGCCGAGACCCTCGTCGATCCTGGAAAGGACGCGCTCGGCGGTGATCGCTTTCATGCACTCGCGATCGATGTCGCAGCTGCGAGAATAGCAGGGGCGGCACGGGGCCTCGCCTTCGAGAACGAGGTGTTCGAAGGCGTAGGGGGCGGAGCGCTTGGGGCTGGTCGCGCCGAACAGCGACACCACCGGAGTGCCGACCGCGGCGGCGATATGCATCGGTCCCGAATCGGGTCCGAGCGCGATCGCGGCGCGCTCGAAGATTCCGATCAAATCGCGCAGCGAAGTGCGGCCGGTGAGATCGACCGGATTCGAGCGCGCCGCCGTCGCGATCTCGCGCGCCGTCGCGACATCGCCGGGCGCCCCCAACAGCACCGCGGTCATGCCACGCTCGGCCAAGCGGTCGACCACCTCGGCGGCCGGCGCCGCGTGCCAAAGCTTGGTCTCCCAGCTCGCACCGACGAAGAAGGCGACGAAGTCGCCCGTCACATCGGCCAACAGGTCGTCGACCTGCCGGCGCTCGGCGTCGGTTGGGGTAAGCCCGAACGAAATCGGCGCATCCGGCAAGCCCAGCAGATCGGCAAAGGCCATGTAATGATCGATCTTGGCGGTGAATCGGTCCACCGGTCCGATGGTTTCGTTGTTGAAGAACCAGTTCGCCTCGCGCGAGTTGTCCCAGTGAAAGCCGATCCGCCGCGGCGCCCGCGAACCCCAGCTGGCGATCCCGCTCTTGAGCAGTCGCTGAAGGTCCAAAGACACGTCCGGTCCGAATGCACGCAGCTCCCGCAACAACGGCGGCAACCCCCGGTAAGTTCGGTCGACCGTAATCACCCGGTCGATCGCCGGGTGATGCTCCAGCATCGGCGCCGCCGCCGCTTCGACCGTCCAGGCAATCTCACACCCGGGCCAACCCGCACGAATCCGCTGCGCCAACGGCAACGCCCGCACGACATCGCCGATCGCCCCAAACAGGACGATCAAAATTCGGTGAGGTGCGTCAGAGGGGGTCAAGCCAGCCTCAACATAGAGTTAGTACGCGGGACAAAGGCTCCAGTCCGCGATTCCCCCACCACCCAGGCCCATCCAGCGCGAGCCATTCGTTCATCGCCGCCCGGACAGGACCACCGGATCCCCGGCGCGGTCGAAGCGGCGAACGAACACTGAGACGTACTGCGTCCAGAGCACAGAGAAGCCACCGTCGCCGTGCGCGATGAGTTTCGGATTCGTCTGATCGTCCGTTCTCAACGCGACTTGGTCCGCGGAAACCGGCGCAACCTCGCGTAGGTCAACCAGCGCGAGACCATCTGGGTCAAACAACTGAAACGCTACCCGCCGGTCTTGACCGACCCAGCGGTCGAGCGCCACCACCACGGTTCCATCGTCGGTGAACGCCACGGCGGGGTCGCTGACCACCTGAAAATTCCCGAGCGGTCGCTCGATGTGCATCGGCGTTTGTTCATCGTTGACAATCCAGAGCCTCGGGTCCACTAGCCCCTCCGCCGCTACGACGGCCAGCCGGTCGGCTGGACCGACCGCGATCGCAGTCTGTCGGCCTGCGGAGAATCGATCCGATAGCAGTACTCTGGGTTCATCGGTAAACCCGTCCGCGCCTAAGCGGACAACAAACAGGTCCTCGTCCTCTGCTACGGTTGCGAAGCGTCCGGACGAGAGAGAAGCTACGCCAGGATTCGACGCCGGCCCAGGGCGTGAAGAAATCGTGAGCGGCCGGTCGACGTGTCCGATGCCGATCTCAAAAAACCGGCCGAAAACTCTTTGCGGTCGGAGTCTCCCGTCGTTCCATGTGGCGAGGCAAACTCCCTGCGGATTACAATCGACTGCCGGGTCCCATTGCCCGTTCTCGATGCGCTCATCCACCAGAAACTCATCGCCGAGTCGAGCTTCGTCAGCGGAGATGAATCGCGCCTTTACGTCTGTATCAAAATCGTCGACTTCCTCCTGCCAAACTACCATTGCGGCGCCGGCGGCCGTACAAGCGAGTGCCACGAACTGTGCGTCGACTTCGATCGCCAGCGGCTCGCCCACGGGACTCCACAGGTCGTCATAGTCCTGCACCAAGATCGCTCTTCGGGTGACCGTTGCCACCTTAGGGCCCTGAGCGGTTCTGCAAACGTCGACATGCGACCCGAAACCGAGTTCCATCCGGCCGACCGGCGGCGTCGCGGTGGGGACAGGAGATGCCGTCGCGGTCGGCGTGGGCGACGGACTCGCGTCGACGCAAAGCTCGATCGCCCGAGCCAGCGCGACCAGGTCGTTGGCTCGGACGGCACCGTCGCGGTCGAAATCGAGGCGACCGCAGCCGGGGGACCGTCCGTCGGCATCGAACAGGGCGACGACCGCCGCCTCGAAGTCGCTCACCCCGATCGACAGATCGCCGCCGCAATCCCCGAGACACGCGGGGCCGTCCCGGTCATCACAGGCGTCGCCAACACCGTCGCGATCGGAGTCCGCCTGGTCCTGGTTTTCGACCTCGATACAGTTGTCGATGCAATTTGGAACGTCGTCGCGGTCTCGGTCCGCCCGATCGATCGGTGGTTCGAAGAAGCTGGTTCGACACGGACAGGGCCCCGGCTCGATGACTTCGCGATCGAAGGGACAGGCGTCGACGCAGTCAGGTGTGAAATCGGAATCGCGATCCACTTCGGAGACGCCGCAACCGCACACGAGCGGCTTCGCCTTGATCCCGTCGTCAACACACTCATCGCAGGCATCACCGAAACCATCCTCGTCCAGGTCGGCCTGAGATGGGTTGGAGTCGTCCGCGCAGTTGTCGACGCAGTCCGGCACCATGTC
>JANQHZ010001058.1 GCA_028282445.1 Candidatus Binatia bacterium
CGCGGCGCTGGCGAGGAGCGCCATGCGGGCAAACTGGGTACTCGTCCTCGTCAAGGAGAGCGCCGAACAGGCGATGAGCATCGTCGGCGGCGATGGGAAACTTCCGACCTCGCTCGACAATCTGAAAGCGATCGACCTTCCGAAAGACAGCCTCGACTTCGTGTCCGCCGACGAGTCCGACGTGCGCGTCATCGAAGACTGGGACGAGCAGATGCGCCAGGTCCTGAACACGACTTGGGACGGCGACGTCTTCCTTGCCCCGCTGCGCCAGCGCGGCGAACAGATCGGACTCATCCTCGCGAGCTTCCCGGGAGAAGCCCAGCGTAAGCCTCGTCTCTTGAGCGGGATCGCCCAGCACGCGGCCATCGCCATCGCCAACTCCAAGCTCATGGACCAATTGCGACGCGCCAGTGCGATGAAGTCCGAGTTTCTGGCAACCATGTCCCACGAATTGAGAACTCCACTGCACGTCATCATGGGATACACGGAGATGCTCGACGACATCCTGGTCGAGAGCGAGGACCCCGAGGTACACCAGATTCTTCGCAGACTTCAGCAGAACGAAAAATCGCTCACCGACTTGATCGAAGGGACTCTCGACGCCCACCGTCTTGAGGCCGGTCGCAACGTCGTCAAGCATATGAGCTTCGAGACCAAAGCCCTGTTCGAGCAAATCAAGCTCGACACACGTTGGCTGCCGAGGACTCCGGGCGTCCAAGTCCACTGGGACCTGCCCGAAGAATCGGTGGGAATGACGAGCGATCCGACGAAAGTGAAAGTCGTCGTAAAGAACCTGATTGGGAATGCCCTCAAGTTTACCAAACGTGGCTCGGTCGAGGTGTCGGCGCGGATCCACGCCAATACGAACCGCCTCGAAGTCATCGTGAGCGATTCCGGCCCGGGAATCCCCGAGGACGAGATCCCCCACATCTTCGATATGTTCAGGCAGGCCACGCCTTCGGCATCCGAATCGGCCCTGTCCGGGGTCGGACTCGGGTTGTTCATCGTGCGCGAGTTCGCGTCCCAGCTCGGCGGTACCGTGACCGTCAACAACAACGAGCAAGGCGGCGCCCGTTTCCGAATCGACCTGCCGCTGGAGATCGGCCCCTCGCAGAACGCGAATCTCCTGGTGGCCTGATCGCCCTTCGAATCACGTCGCGCACGGGGCGACGCTCGGAACAGAGCAACGGAGATCGTATTCTCCGCCCTCCCCGCGCTAGGCCCCGGCGATGATCTTTTTCGCGACGTCGCGCCCGAGCTCTACCGCGAAATTCGTCCCGCGGTCCCACGGATAGACCTGACTCATACTGGCCAACCACAGGCCGTCGATCGGGGTCTTCACGGCCGGAATGTTCGCCGAGTGATTCACGAACGGTACCGGCTGCGCGTACGCCGCCTTGAAGAGCCACTTCTGCTTGATCCACGAGCGATCGAAGTCCGGGTTGAAGTTCTTCAACGACGGCAGGAACCGTTCGAGCAGCTCGTCCTCGGTCATATTGAAGTACTCGTGGTCCGTCTTCAGATAGTCGCCGCAGTAGATGATGTGGTCGCCGCCGTAGTGCTCGGGCGGGATGAAGTTGGTGTGCTCGACCATCGCGAGATACGGGAAGTCCGCGTCCTTCGGAAGGTTGAACCAGTAGTAGTCGGTCAACTGGCGATCGAGCGTAATCACCATGACCACCGCGCCGAGACTCTTCAGACTCAACAACTGATCGCGGTACTCGTTCGGCAGGTCGGGAGCGATCTTGGTGAGAGCGTGAGGCGCGGTCGTCGCGATGCAGTGGTCGAAGCGCTCGCTCCCGGTGGGAGTCTCGACCGTCAACCCGCCGTCGGGATGGGGTGAAATCTTGTCGATCGGCGTCGAAAGGGAGATCTCGACGCCTCGACTACGGCAGTGGTCGGCAAGGACGTTGAGAAAGGCTTGGAAACCGCCCTTGAACGTTCCCAGGCTCGGGGTCCTCGCTTTGATGCGCGCCCAGAACCAGGCCAGGTTTACTTTCTTGTAGTTCTCTTCGCCAAATTTCCCGATCAGGAGCGGCTTCCACAACAGCTCATAGGCGCGCGGCCCCATCCATTTCGGCAGCCACTCGTGGGCGGTGTACTTCTCGAGATTCTGCCCATTCGGATAGAAGCGGAGAAACGCGCCACACAGGCCGAAGCGGACGACATCGAGCCAACTAAAGCCTGGAAAGGTAAGCCATCTCTGCGGCGAGTCGAAGGGGTAGAACTTGCCTTCGTAGTACACCGCGGTGACGGGACGGGGGTAGATGATCTTGTCGCGACACCCCAGGTCGTCGGCGAGCTTCTGGATATGAGCGTCGGAGGTGAACCAGTGATGGTAGAATTTCTCGAGCGTCCAGTCCCAGTGATCGGCCTTGAATCCGGCGGCCAGCCCTCCGACTTCCGGTCCGGCCTCGTACACGACCACATCGTGGCCTGCCGCCGCCAAGTCGAATGCGGCCGGAAGTCCGGTCGCCCCAGCGCCTACGATCGCGATTCTCATCGGTCCAAGCCTCCTCCACTCACGCACGGACGCCACCGTGCACATCGCGCCAACCTACACGGCTCGTGATTGAACTGAAACATCAATCCAAATAAGACAGGCCCCGCAATGGCGGCGCTCATCTCGTGGTGGATCATGGTCGAGGTCATGGGCTTGCTGGCCCTGCCCCTCACCTTTCGGCTCTTCGGGCCGGCGATGGGGTACGGATATCCATTCACCAAGATCCTCTTCGTCCTGTTCTGGACCTATATCGCGTGGCTCGCCGGATTCGTCGTTCCAATGACGACGGCAGTGTACGGAGCGCTCGCGCTGATGGTCGCGGCCGGGGTCGCCGGCTACGCCCTCGACCGCAATCTCCGCGAATGGGTCACCGGTCCCGGGCTGAAATCAATGGCTCGATTCGACGCCTTGTGGACTTTCGGATTCGCATTCTTCGTCTTTCAGCGAGGGATGGTCCCGGACATCAACGGCGCCGAAAAGTACATGGATTTCGCGTTCTTGAACTCGCTGCTCAACACCGAAACCATGCCACCGCCCGATCCGTGGATGAGCGGCGGAATCATCAATTACTATTATTTCGGCTACCTGATGTTTGCCAACTTGGGGCGAGTCTTCACCCAGCCGATCTTCATCACCTACAATCTCTGTGTCGCCACCATCGGCGGACTCGCGTTTTCGCAAACCAGCGCGGCAGTACTCGGCCTGACCCGGCGATGGAGTTACGCCATCCTCGGCGGATTCCTGTCCGCAATCCTCGGGAACCTCGACGGCGCGCAGCAGGTACTCGAACGGGGAAGCCTGCGTCCGATGGACGTTTGGCGTTCTTCCCGCGTCGTCGGTAGAGGCGACACCATCAACGAGTTTCCCTTCTTCAGCACCATCCACGGCGACCTGCATCCTCATTTCATCGTACTACCGATCGCCATCGTCTTCCTGGCGGCATTGCTCGACGAGCGCATGTTTCCGGTCGGATCCAACAAGGGGGACACCCGTGTCGCCCCGATGGGCGCGATCGCCTTCGTGATCTTCTTGTACGCCGCTATGGTCGGCATCAGCACCTGGGAGCTTCCGCTCGGGGCCGTCGCCCTCGCGCTGTTGGGGGGTCGCGGCATCTCTCTCACCCCGCTCTTCAGTCGCGAAAGGATCGTCTTCGGGTTCCAGCTGGTCGTCGCGCTCGTCGCGACGTATGTGCTGTTCCTGCCGTTCTATCTCAACTTCCAAGCTCCCCCGAGCGCGCCCGCGTTCAAGTTCGCGAGCTCGGCCTTCGGCCAGTTTCTTCTCGTGTTCGGCCACCTGCTGTTCCCGATCGCGCTCTTGCTGACCATCGGTATCCGACGCAACCAGCCTGCAGCCGGCGGGGAATCCCGGCACCTTGTGTGGGCCGTGCTGGGGCTCGGACTCGTGTTCGCAATCATGGCCGGCAATGCCGTATTGCCGACCGTTGCAGCCATTCTCGTCGGTGCACTGGTGCTCGCGTATAGCGACGACCCCGAAGACAGACGCGGTTATCTACTGGTCGCGACCGCGATGATCGCGCTGATCGCATGCGAGCTGGTCTACCTACGCGATTCGTACGGCGAGCGGCTCTACCGCATGAATACGGTGTTCAAGCTCTATTTTCAGGCGTGGACCATTCTGGCGATCGCCGCTCCCTGGAGTATCCACAAGCTGCTCACCGGAGCGCAGGTACCCCAAGCGATTCAGCGTGGGTTCCTGCCGGCGATGGCGATCCTGCTCGCCGCCACCGCCTGC
Source organism: Candidatus Binatia bacterium (assembly GCA_028282445.1). Classification (GTDB taxonomy): domain Bacteria; phylum Desulfobacterota; class Binatia; order HRBIN30; family CADEER01; genus CADEER01. The sequence continues at coordinate 4,256 of JANQHZ010001058.1, forward strand.
TACCCGATCGCCGTCACGCTCGATCGTCTCGCCTGGGGCAGGGAGCGTACTCTCGACGGCAATCGATACCTCGAGCAGCACCACCGCGACGACTACGCGGTGATCCAGTGGCTGCGAAACAACACCGACAAGGACGACGTGATTCTCGAAGCGAGCGGCAATCCGTATTCGTACTACGCTCGCTTTTCGAGCAACACCGGCCGGCCAACCGTGATGGGCTGGGCCAATCACGAAGGATTGTGGCGGGCGCACGACCGTGAAGTCGGCCAGCGTCAGTCCGAGGTACGGCGGATCTACGACGCGCCCAGCCTCGACGGGGTTCGGCACCTGCTCGACAAGTACGACATTCGCTACGTCATCGTCGGAGAGCTCGAGCACAAAGACCACGCCAAGGGTCTGGCGAAGTTCCAATCGCTGCCGCGCGCTTTCGAGAGCGGCCGCGCCGTTGTCTACGAAGTAAACTGACGAGGCGCGCGTCCGCATGCGGATCCTGATCGCGCTGACGTACTATCGCCCTCATGTCAGCGGCTTGACGATCTACGCAGAACGTCTCGCCCGCGGGCTTGCCCAGCGCGGTCATCGCGTCACCGTGCTCACCTCGCGCTTCGACCGGACCCTGCCGCTTAACGAGGAGCGAGACGGCGTTCGCGTGCGGCGAGTTCCGATCGCACGCAAGGTCAGCAAAGGGGTCATCATGCCGACGTTCCCCGCCCACGCCTGGCCGTCCGTCGGCGAGCACGACGTCGTCAACATCCACATGCCGCAACTCGAAGCGCCGCTGTTGACCGAGATCGCGCGGCGGCGCGGGATCCCCTCCGTGCTCACCTACCAGTGCGATCTGCACATGCCTCCCGGTTGGTTCAACCGGATGGTGGAACGTTGCTTGCGACCGCTCAACGCCATCGCCGCGACACGTTGCGACGCCATCGTGACAACCAGTGACGACTACGCATCCCACTCGGGCTTCCTGACTCGCTACGCAACCAAGCTCCGCACCATCCCTCCGCTCTTCGACGATCGAAGCGAGGACCCGGTTCGCACGCGCGAGCTCGTGCAACGATGGGGACTCGAAGGCGGCCCGCTGATCGGCTTCGCAGCCCGCTTTGCCGCCGAAAAAGGCGTCGAGGTCCTGCTCGAAGCATTGCCGCAGATCGTCCAGGCATTTCCTGACGCTAGGGTGGTATTCACCGGCGCTTATCGCGACACCATCGGAGAGGAGGCCTACCTCCGACGCTTGCGCCTCCACCTGGAGCGATACCGCGACCGACTCGTCTTCCTGGACTTGCTGCCCGACGAAACGATGCCGAGTTTCTATTCCGTATGCGACGTCCTTGCCGTCACCAGCCTCAACTCGACGGAGGCATACGGGTTGGTCCAGCCGGAGGCGATGCAAGCGGGCACTCCCGTCGTCGCCACCGATCTACCCGGGGTGCGCGAGCCGGTGCGAGCCAGCCGGATGGGTCTGCTGACGCCTCCCGGAGATTCCGCCGCCCTGGCGACGGCGGTCGTCGAGATCCTCAGCAATCGCGATCACTACACGAGAAGCGAAGACGAGATCCGTGCACACTTCTCGGCCGAGAAATCCATTCGGCTCTACGAAGAGCTATTCGAAACGGTGGGTGGCTGATGGTCGACTCACCGATCCGCCCGGATGCGGGCAACTTCGACCACGACTACTACCAGCAGCAGGGCATCGACCAAGACCGGTTGGCACTGTGGTACTACGCAAGGGTCGCGAAACGCCTGATTCGCAGCGGCGGGCGCGTTCTCGAATTCGGCTGCGGCACCGGGCACCTGCTGAAACGCCTTTCGCGGACGTTCGAAACCTACGGATTCGACCTTTCCCCGGCCGCGCGCACGATCTCCCGTGAGAACGCTCCCGACGCGGTCGTGCTGGAAGAGTGGGAGAGCATCCCGAATGGGACTCTGGACGGTGTCGTTACGCTCCACACCCTGGAGCACATCGAGCGCCCGAGCGGACTGATCTCTGCGCTCGCCGACCGGCTCGCCGCCGGCGGGGTCGTGTTGGCGGTCGTACCCAACACCGCCAGCCCTGGACGGCGTTGGAAGGGACAAGACTGGTTCGGATTGCGCGATCCGACCCATTGCTCCCTGCTCAGTCGTGGGGAGTGGATCATGATCCTGCGACGAGCGGGATTTCGGATCCTGTGGATCCGCGGTGACGGGCTATGGGACGTGCCGTACGTGCGCTGGCTACCGGCCCGCGCCCAGACCCTACTATTCGGAGCCCCGGCAGGGCTGCAGGTATTTTCCCCGATCGCAAAACCCTTCCTCCCAGCCGAGCTGGGTGAGTGTCTGATCATCGCCGCCACCAAAGACTAGCCGCAACGATGTAGGCTGGAGCGCTGGGCCTGCCGTTCGCCGAAGCCAGCGGCGAAATGGCCCGCGCGAGATTGCATTGCAGGATCAATCTGTATAGCGTCTCCGCGTTTGACCATGACGAGCGAGAGCCCGAACCGTAACCGCCGGCTGTGGCTGGTCGCCCTGGTTGCTTTCGCCGCGTTCGTCAGGCTCGTCGGCATCGACTGGGACGACCGTCACTTCTTCCATCCCGATGAGAGGGCGATCGCCTTCGCCATCGAACGGTTGTCCTTTCAACCGCTCCAACTCGATCCCGACTTCTTCGCCTACGGCTCCTTCCCCTTCTACGTCAACCGTGCGGTGAGCTCTCTGCTCGGGCTGATCGACCCATCGTGGGGTCGATACGCCCAGATCATCCACACCGGACGCGCAGTGAGCGGCGTGATCGGGGTTTTGACCGTCGTCCTGACCTTCATGCTCGGGACGCGGCTATACGGATGGCCGGTCGGAATCCTGGCGGGATTCCTCCTCGCGGCAACCCCCCTGCACATCCAGAACTCGCACTACATCACCACCGACGTTTTTCTGACCTTTGTGGTGCTGTGCACCCTCTACTGTGCGGTCAGACTGTCGCAGCGCGGCTGGACCCGCGACTATCTGTACACCGGTCTCGGCATCGGATTTGCGGTCGCCACCAAGTTCTCCGCCATGCCCTTGCTGGCCCCCTTCGGCATCGCGTGTTTGGTGAGAGTTGCGGTCGAGCGAAGCTTCTTCCCGATCGTCGGAAAAGGGCTCCTGGCGCTGGTCGCAGCCGGTGCCGCATTCTTCGCGGGGCAGCCCTACGCGATTCTCAACTGGGAGCGATACAGTCACGATATCGCCGAGCAGAGTCGCATGGTGCGGAACGCCGGCTTGTTCCCCTACACAAACCAGTACGTCGGAACTCCGAAGTACTTCTACGAGCTCGAGCAGATGATCCTGTGGGGCATGGCACCCGCGCTCGGCCTCACCGCCGTCGTCGGCGTCGGCGCCCGTCTTCTGGCACTCCTGCGCGAACGCTCTGCCACCGACCTCGTCCTGCTCTCCTACGTACTTCCGTTCTTCCTGGTCACCGGTTGGTTCGAGGTAAAGTTCCCGCGCTACATGCTGCCGATCTACCCGCTCCTCATCCTGTGGGCGTCGGTCGTACTGACCCGCGCCGCACAGAGCTCGATCGTCGGGCGGATCGTGAAGTGGACCGTGGTCGGACTGACCACACTCGCAGCGATGGCGTTTCTGTCGATCTACTTCCGACCGTTCACCGAGGTGACGGCGTCGGAATGGACGTATCGGCACATTCCCGCGGGCAGCCGCCTCCTGACCCAGCATTGGGACGAAGGATTCCCGATGCCGCTGCCCGGAAAGGGCCGCAACGGCCAGCGTTACAGCATCAACCCCCTGCCCTACTACGAGCCCGATAACTCTTCGAAGATGCGCCTGCTCGCCAAAGAGCTCGCGGGCGGCGACTATCTCGCGTTCCAGACCAAGAGGCTCTACGGCGCGCTGACCCAAGCGTCCGAGAAGTTCCCGCTCAGCAACAACTACTTCTACCTGCTCTTCGCCGGCGACCTCGGGTACGAGCTGGTGTACTCGCACGCCTCTCGGCCGTCCTTGTTCGGATTCGAGTTTCCCACCGAGCTGGCCGACGAATCGCTCAGCGTCTACGACCATCCCAAGGTCCTGATCTTCAAGAATACGGAAAAGCTCTCCGAGAACGAGATTTTCCAAAAGGTCCTGCGGGGGATTCCATCCGAGAAACTGACGAGGAGCGATCTCTTGCTCACCGACGCCGCTTCCAGCGGTGCCCAGGACGCACGCAGCGCTGCGCCGCTGATTCGATCGAGCCTCGCGGCGGTGATTTGGTTCGCCGTCATCGTCGAGATCGTCGGGCTCAGCATGTTCGCCATCCTGCGTCACGCGATCACCACTCCCGGTGTATACGCGCTCTCGAAAGTCTTCGGAGTCCTGTTGGTCGCGTATCTCCCGTGGGCGGCAACGCTACTCGGAACGGGCTTCACCCGCGAAGCGATGATGGCAAGCTTCGGCACGCTGGTGCTTCTCGGCTTCCTCGGCTGGCGCCGGACACCTGTGCGAAGGTCCGAACGAGCCGACCTGATCGCCACCGAGGGACTGTTCTGGTTCGTCTTTGCCCTGCTGCTGCTGGTTCGCGCATGGAATCCGGAGATCTTCTGGGGCGAGAAGCCGATGGACTTCGCGTTCCTCAACGCGCTGACACGATCGACCGACATCCCACCTCCTGAGCCTTGGTTCTCCGGCTCCACGCTCCACTACACGTACTTCGGCCACTACGTCGTTGCCGCCTTCGGCAAGCTATGCCACATCCACCCCGGCATCACGTTCAACCTCGGGATCGGTCTCTTCGGCGCGCTCACCGCGGTCGCTGCCTACGCTGCCGGCACCGCCGCTTCCAGGCGCTGGTACGGGGGGCTGCTCGCCGCGTTTTTCGTCAGTCTGATCGGCAATCTGTCGGGAATTCGCGAGCTCATCGGTCGCACTCCCGCGATTCGCGATGCCGACGCCTCGCTACTCGACCAGGTGCGTTGGGTGATTGAGAACGCCGGCCGCACGATCAACTTCGACTACTTCTGGGCAACCTCACGCGTCATCAAGGACACCATCAACGAATACCCGCTGTGGAGTTACCTCTTCGCCGACCTCCACGCTCACGCCTTGGTGATGCCGTTCTCGCTCAGCTTCATCGCGCTCACTGTCTGGCTCGCCCGGCGCCGAGAAGAACCCCAGCCACCTTCAGCGGTCGCCCTGTTCGGGCTGCTCGCCTTCACCCTCGGCGCCATCATGGTGACCAACGGGTGGAGCACTCCGACCTATGTCCTGCTCTTGCCCTTCGTGCTCGGGACGCTGGCGCTCGCCAAGCGCGGGATCTCACGCCTGCAGTGGGCAATCATCCTCCTACTAGGATTGTTCGTCGTACTGCCGGCTGCCGCGCTGCATCTGACCCAGCCAAGACAGGTGGCCGAGCAACTGCAGCAGTGGGGATGGCGGGCGCGTGATCTCTACTCGACGGTCGCGGCGGTCGGCATCGGCGGCATCGTCTTTTCGGTGATCCCCGTTCCGACCATGTTGACGGGCGCGGTCGGGGTCTTGGCCTACGTCCTCTACCTGCCCTTCTGGCTGCACTTCTCGCCCCCGGCACGCAACTGGGGGTGGGAGAACGATGCTTTCGCCAACGCGTACGACTATCTGAACATCTTCGGATTGTACGTCGCGGTCGCGGTGCCCTTCCTCTACTTGCTGTGGCGCCTGCGCATCGACCCACCGAGCGGCTCACGCATCGGCCTGTTTCGCGGCACGGCGATGCTGCTCCTGGTGCTGGCCGTCATCGGCTGCATGACCCTCTCGGTCCCCGAGGTTCGCGATTTGGTCCCGGAGGTGGACGTCCCGCGCGGCATGCTGCGGATCGGCTTGGGAGCATTCGCCCTCCTCGCCTTCTATTGTGCCACCGAGCCTTGCCTGACGACCAACCTGCGGATCGGCGCCACTCTGTTCGCCTTCGCTTTTGCGATCACGACCGGTGCAGACGTGGTTCACGTCTGGGACCGGATGAATACCATCTTCAAGTTCTACATCGAGGCATGGTTCATGTTCTCGATCGCCAGCGCCGTAGCCCTCACCGAGATATGGCGACGCACTGACCGATCCGGACTGTTGCACCGCCTTTGGCGCCCTGGGTTCGCCCTCTTGGTGTTGCTCGGTTTGTTCACCGGGGTGACCGCGATTCGCGGCGTGATCATGACCCGCCGAGTGCAAACGCCTCGACCGACGCTCGACGGCACTGCCTACCTGAAGCCGCGCAACGCCCACGAGCAAGCCGCCTTCGAATGGATCAACGACAACGTCCCCGGCATCCCCGTCGTCGCCGAGGCTCACGGTCCGTCGTACCAGGACTACACCAGGGTCTCGATGAATACCGGACTGCCCACCGTGCTCGGCTGGGACTACCACGTCCATCAACGCGCCCATCGCTGGCCCGACATTCGCCGTCGCAAGGCCGATCTGGAGAAGCTCTACACCTCGAAGAGCAAGGAGATCGCCAAGGGCGTGCTGCAGCGATACAACGTCGCGCTGGTCTACGTCGGCGGCGTCGAGCGGCGTGCCTACGCCGGTGGCAATTTAGCCAATTTCAAGGACTGGGACGATCTGCTGACTCCGGTGTACAGCAATCGCGGCGTCGAGGTCTTCGCCGTCAACGGGCAGTTTTCCGGCGCCATGCCGGTTACCACCATCGAGGAAGTCCCGCAGGTCGCCGAAGGCGAGGAAGTCCTCGTGCAGCAGCGTGAGGGAATGCTCAAGCAGCCGCGCGGCTTGGCAATCGGCCCCGACGGCAACGTCTACGTAGCCGACTTCGGCAATGACCGCATCCAGGTGTTCGACCCGACGATGAAGTTCATCCGCATGTGGGGTCAACGCGGCAAGCTGCCCGGAGAATTCAACCAGCCGAGCGGTGTCGCCGTCGGCTCGGATGGCAACGTCTATGTAGCCGACACCTGGAATCAGCGGATCCAGGTATTTCGCCCGGACGGTGAATACCTGCGAGAGTGGGGCGGGTCGTTCTACGGTCCGCGTGGGATCGGCGCCGGGCCGAACGGTGAGATCTACCTATCCGATACCGGCAATCACAAGCTCAAGAAGTTCGATCTGGAAGGTAAAGAAATCGCCGTGTGGGGCCAGCGCGGATCAGCCCCGGGCGAGTTCAACGAACCGGTCGGGGTTACCGTCGACGAGCAAGGACGCGTCTACGTCGCCGACAACGGCAATGCGCGCGTTCAGGTCTTTTCGCCGGACGGCAAGCTCCTTTCTGCGTTTCCGGTCGAGGGTCTCGAGTTGAAGGTCTACTCGGAACCGAAGATCGCGGTCACCAACGACCGCAACGTCTGGGTGACCGTTCCGACCGAACGAACCATTCGATGCTACGACGTCGACGGCAATGTGCTGGAAGAGCACGTCGGCAAGGCCGAGGGCGGGACCTTCTCTCGGCCGATGGGGGTTTCGCTCGATCCGACGACACAGGACATCCTGCTGACCGATCTAGACGGCAAGGTCCTCCGCCTCGCCGCTCCCGATAACGCCGCTAGCGAGACGGAAGAACCTGCGCCTGAAGGCGACGGCAACTGATTCAGTTGCCGTCGTACCCCAAGCGCCGCAGGGTGTCTCGGGTCTTCTCGTCCAACTCGACCCCGCTCGCCTCCTCGTCACCCGCCTGACCGGAAATCCGGTCTCGCCACGACAGCAACTCACGCTGCAAGCGATCGGCGATGCCGGGATCGGCGCCGTGAAAGATCAGGTTCCTCTGCTCGCGCGGGTCCTCGGAATAGCGGTACAGCTCGAGCGTCGTGCCCGGCTGATCCAACGACCATTCCGGTACCTGAAGAATCATCCGCTTCCCCGGCTCCGGCTCGAACGGCACTCGCGCGATCAGCTTGTAGTCGCGGTCGCGGATCGCCAGGTAGTGCAGGCTCATCGGCTTGATGTAGTAGCGAGAGTGGAACGAATACGTCTGGTCGCGGCGTTCGCTCTTCCCCTCGATGATGGGGACCAAACTCTCCCCACGCACCCCCTCGGGCACGGGCACCTGGGCTAGGTCGGCGATCGTCCGATAGACGTCGAGCAGCTCGACCGGCTCGTCGGTGCGCGCCCCTTTGCGAGCTCCTGGATAGCGAACGATCAGCGGAACGTGCAGAACCTCGTCATAGATGACGTTCTGGTGACCGGGCAGCATGTGTTCGGAGAATGCCTCGCCGTGGTCCGCGGTGAAGATCACCAGCGTCTCTTCCCAAATCCCCAGCGAGCGCAGCTTCTCGAAAAGGTTGCCCATCGCATCGTCGACGAGGCGCACCTCGCCGTCATACACGTGCCAGCTCTTGTCCTTGTGGTAGGGATTGCCTTCGGTCGGCGGCGAGTGGGGGTCCATATTGTGAACCCATAGGAAGAAGTCTTCATCGGCGTGCTCATCGAGCCACTGGTGGACTCTTGGCTCGACCTTCGAATACGGAAGCTTGGCTGTGATGCGCGCCGTCGGCTCGACCGATTCAAAGCCCTGCTTGAAGTTGGTCCCGGCCAGCATCAGCACCGGGTTGGTATTGAACCAAGCGGTGGCAAACCCGGCCTCGCGCAGCACCGTACCCAGCGAATTCACCCCCTCCGGAAGGCGGTTTTGATTGGTGTAGACGCCGGTTTCGAACGGGTACCGTCCGGTGATCATCGCCGCCATCGAAGGAGCGGTCCACGGCGCGGGCACGGTGGCGCGCTCGAAAAGGACCCCCTCTTTCGCGAAAGCGTCGAGATTCGGCGAGGTCGGCTTGGCGTAGCCGTAACAACCGAGGCGATCTGCGCGCAGCGTGTCGATCGAAACCAAGACGATCTTGCGAACGGGAAGCTTGTCTCCGCGAACCGTGCTGGGCTTGGAAAGCCCGACCCCAAGGACCAGTGCAATCGCCGCAAGGACTCCGACGCCACCGAGAATTCCGCCCGCTCTCATGTATCCACCTCTATCACGCCTCCCCTTCGGGGGGCTTTGCTTGGACTACGCAATCGCACCGCCGGGCGAGAGGGTCAAGACAGAGGCGTCTCCGTTCCAAGCGAACCACCTTACAGGGGACCCACCGCGCGATTCACCCGTCCCCGCCAGCCGCCCAAGTCCGCCTCTAGTCGGGGGCTCCTTGGACGACGACCGCCGGACACGACGGCAACGGGTCGGTGATACGGTAGAACGGCATCAACTCGGCGCGGTGACCCGAATCGGGCCCGCTCCAAAGCAGTCGTGTAATTGTGCCCCCAGGCAAGCCGACCATGTCGGCAACACCCTCGAGCTCGTGGGTACCCGCTTCCAAGAATCGCTTGACGCCAGCCATGACCTTCTGTCCGTCGATC
>JANQHZ010001080.1 GCA_028282445.1 Candidatus Binatia bacterium
GTGTTCTTCAAAGGGCGGAAATCGAGCTGAGCGCTCAGGCCGCAATCGAACGATACAGCTCCTGGTAGGCTCGCGCGCTGCGCTCCCAGGAGTGGTCGATCCGCATGATGCGCTCGACGAGCTCGCGCCATTCCCCAGCGCTGCCGCTGTACACCTCGGCCGCTTCGCGAATCGCGCCGGCGAGCGCCTGCGAGGTAAAGTCGGCGAAGAGAAAGCCGGAGCCCTCCCCCTGTGCCCGCCGCCCTGGGTCGGCGTGCACGACCGTATCGACCAGCCCGCCGGTCGCACGTACGATCGGAACGGTCCCGTAACGCTGGCTGTACATCTGATTGAGCCCGCATGGCTCGTACAGACTCGGCATCAGGAAGGCGTCGGCGCCCGCTTCGATCCGGTGCGCCAGCGCTTCGTCGAAGCCGATCCGACACGCCACCCGCTCGGGCCGTGCCGCAGCCAAATCGCGCAGGGCTTGCTCGAGGGTCGAATCGCCGCTGCCGAGGCAGACGAGCTGCAATTCGAGGTCCCCGACTTGCTCGAATGCCTCGAGAATGAGAGTGACGCCCTTCTGCCGATCGAGTCGACCGACCGAGCCGAGTAGCACCGCGTCGGCCCGCTCGGGGAGTCCGAGGTCGCGTTGCAAGGCGGCCTTGCAATCCGCCTTGCCGGACAAGTCGTCGACGGAATACGACGCCGACAGGAACGGGTCGCGGCCGGGGTTCCAGTAGTCGACGTCGATGCCGTTGAGAACTCCCGAGAGCTTGTCCGACTGAGCGCGCAGAACGCCGTCGAGCCCGCACCCCAGAGCTTCCCCCTGGATCTCCAGAGCATAGGTCGGCGAGACGGTAGTGATCGCGTCCGCGAAAACGAGGCCGCCCTTCAGCAGATTTACCTTACCGTAGTACTCCAGTCTCTCGGCCGTGAAGTAGTCGGGCCCGAGCCCGATCTGCGCGAGCGCGTCGTAGTCGAACACCCCCTGGTAGGCGGCATTGTGAATGGTGATGACCGACGGAATCCGCGCCGCTGCACTCTCGGCGTGCGCCAGGATCGGCACCAGCGACGTTTGCCAGTCGTTGGCATGCAGAACGTCCGCCGGCGCGTCGTGGCGCCCGGCCCAAGCTAGACAGGCACGCCCCAAGTAGGCGAACCGTTCCAGGTTGTCGGCGTAGTCGTCGCCGCTCGCATCGAGATACAGTCCGTCGCGATCGTACAGCTCGTCGGCGACGACGCACACGACGGCAACTCCGGCGATCTGAGCGATTCGTGCTCGAAATCCGCCGAACTCCTCCTCGCGCGTCGGCGGCCGATGCTCCTCGAACCAGCGACGGACCGAGCGGTACCAGGGTGTCACGACCGAGACGTCGTTTCCCATCGCCGCCAGCGCGATCGGCAAGGCGGAAGCCACGTCCCCCAACCCGCCGGTCTTGGAGAACGGAGCAACCTCGGAGCTGCAATACGTTACTCTCACCAGCGCCGGAAAATAGCCTCAGGAGCGTAGATACGCCAGCCCAGGACGGCGAGGGGCATCGACGCGCGTCAGCTTCCAGAACCGGTGCCGTGAGAACCGCGCCCCCCCGGGACGCACACGCTTGGTTCGAGCAGCTCCGAAAGGACGGCTAGCTTTCGCCCTCGCCGGGAACCGAGACCGGCCCCGGTGGGTGACTCCTCGGTCGCATGACGTTGCCGACATCGCGCCGCCGTCGGTAGATCACCGGTCCGTGCGCGGGCACCTGCGCCCCTTTCGGAATCACCACGACGCCCTGAGGCGACACGGTGAAGCGCTCGCGGTCGGAGGCGAGGTCGTAGCCGATCTGCGCGCCGTCCTCGATCGTCACGCCCTTGTCGCAAATCGTCCGGCGCAGCGACGCTCCGCGGCCGATGTTGGCGCCCTGCATGACGATGCAGGCATCGAGTTGGCTGCCACTGTGCAGGAAGACGTTGTTGAAGATCACCGAGTCGCGGACCGTCGCGCCCGACACGATCACCCCCTCCGAGACCAGACTGTCGACCGCGTGTCCGCGTCGATTCTCCTCGTCGAAGACAAACTTCGCGGGAGGGTGATTCTGGGTAGCCGTGCGAATCGGCCAGTCGTAGTTGTGGAGGTTGAGCTTCGGGGAAACCGTCCGCAGGTCCATGTTGGCCTCGAAATAGGCGTCGATCGTCCCGACATCGCGCCAATACCCGGCATGCCTCTCGTCCTCCCCGGCAACTTGGTTCTGTCCGAAGTCGTACGCGAATACGTTGTAGCGACCCAGCATCCGGGGGATCACGTCGCGACCGAAGTCGTGATGCGAGTTCGGATCGGCGTGATCCTCTTCGAGGACCTCCTGCAGCACGTCGCCCCGGAAGAAGTAGTTTCCCATCGAGGCCAGGGCACGGTCGGGGCGTCCGGGGATGGGCTTCGGACTCTCGGGTTTTTCCTCGAACCCAACGACCCTGGAGTCGGTGTCGACCTCCAGAATCCCGAACTGCTTCGCCGCCGCTTCGCGATCCGAGGGCAAGGCCGCCACCGTACAGTCGGCTCCGACTTTACGGTGAAAGTTCATCATCTGGCGGACGTCCATCTTGTAGATATGGTCGGCGCCGAAGACCGCCACGTCGGTAGGCTGCTCTTCATCGACGATACCGAGATTGCGGTAGATCGCGTCCGCCGTGCCCAGATACCAACCCGCGTCGCCGGCCATCGCCTGGTGCGCCGGAATGGCGTCGACGTAGTGCTCGGAGAGCGAACCGAAGTTGAAGCCACGCGCGAGGTGGATCAGCAGCGAGTTGCTGCGGTACTGGGTCAGCACCTTGATGCGGGAGAAGCCACTGTTGATGAAGTTGCTCAGCGCGAAATCGATGATGCGGTAGCGTCCTCCGAACGGGACCGCCGGCTTGGCGCGGTCTTTCGTCAGCGGGCTGAGACGCTCGCCCCGGCCACCTGCCATTATCATCACTAAAGTATCGATCATGGTTTTCTGCTCACTCGGCTCACTTGGATCTCAATGAAACAGACGTGGGTTAGAACGATGCAAAGACCGCACCACGACAACCCGACGAGCCGAATCCCCGACCCAGCGCGCCCTGGGAATATTCGACGTTACCGATTCCAAGATTTCGGAAAAGCGCGCGGGCTCACCCGCAACCGCCAGCATAGTTACGTCGCGGGCTCGTGTTGGTCGATGGCTTGCTTCAGATTTCATGGACAATTAACCGGGCGCGTCTCTCCAGCTGCTAGGATTGGGCGCCAACCAAGAAAGGTCAGAAGAGCATGTTCGTCCGTGAAGTTATGTCCAAGGCTCCGGCCGCCTGTACTCTCGATGCCCCGCTCAACCGGGCGGCACAGATCATGTGGGAGCTCGACTGCGGCTGCGTACCGATCGTCGATGATACCGGGAAAGCGATCGGCGTGATCACCGATCGCGACATATGTGTCGCTACGTACACCCAGGGGCGAAGCCCGCTGGAAATTTCCGTCGCTACGGTCGCTGCCTCGCAACCGCTGGTCTCGTGTCGGGACGACAACGACATCAAGGACGCCGAGGCGCTCATGAAAGAGCACCGGGTGCGCCGCTTGCCGGTCACCAACAGCCGCGGCAAGCTGGTCGGGATCCTGTCGCTGAGCGACCTCGCGATGGAAAGCGTCAGCAAGAGCAAGAAGAAGGGGATTACCCCGGCTCGCATTGGTGCAATCACAGCGGCCGTCTCGAAGAACGGCCAAGCGGACTGATCGAGATCCAGGCGTCACGTGGCGCGCCGACGGCTCGTCCTTCGGCGCGCCCGGCGGCCAAGCGCGGTGACGACCTCCGGGTCGCGCCGAAGCTCTTCGAAGGGGCGCTCCATACGGCGCTTCCAACTGGGATAGAGGTCCGCACCGGCGCCCGGCAGGTTGACCGGTTCGACCTCACCGGCGAGATCGTCCAGCGAGACTGCTACCAGACGGGCCGGGCTCCGGTAGAGCAGATCGTGCACAGCGCCTGCCAGGGCCGGGGACCACTCGGGATCGCCGCAGCGCCCGGACCAGAGTTTCTCGGCCCGTAGGCGAGCGAGCAGGCGGCGCTTGTCGGCGGCTCGAGTCGCGGCCACGGCAGCGTCGACGGTCCCGCCCTGACGTGCGCGCAAGGCATGGTCGCGACCCTGCCAATACCCCGCGAGAGGAATCAGGTCGTGCGTATTGGCAGTCGCGAAGCACTTTCGCGGATAGACCGACGGCGCACGAAATCCGCCGCCGCTCGTACGTTCGAAATAGAGCACCCGCGTCGAGTGTACTTCGACGCGCGAGAGCGCCGGACGCACCCCCTCCGGCACTGTTCCGAGATCCTCACCAATGACGACGGCGCCCGCGCGCTGACTCTCGAGAGCGAGAATCGCCAACATCGAAGCGCTCGGGAACAGAACGTAGGCACCGCGATCCGCGCGAGCGCCTTTGGGAATCCAATACTGGCGAAACAATCCCATCACGTGATCGATCCGCAACGCTCCCGCGTGCCGCAGCGAGGCTCGCAAGAGCGCCGACCAGGACCGGTAGCCGTCGGCGTGGAGTCGTTGGGGGTCCATCGGCGAGAAGCCCCAATTTTGTCCACCGGGTGCAATTGGATCCGGCGGCGCGCCGATTTCCGCGCGCTCGACGAATAGACCGCGGTCGCTCCAGGTGTCGGCGCCGCCTGGGGCCGAGCCGAGCGGAAGGTCGTGCAACAAACCGATACAGGCACCCGCCGCGTCGGCGTGAGAGCTAGCCAAGCCGAGCTGTCGCTCGAGCTCAAACTGCAGATACGAGTGAAAGCCAATCAGCCGCCGATGTTCTCGTTGGAACGAGGCCACCGCCGCGCTTTCGGG
>JANQHZ010001180.1 GCA_028282445.1 Candidatus Binatia bacterium
GATCGTTGGCTCGGACGAAGGTGTTGGCCCGGCGCATTCGTTCCAGGGCGGTCGACTGCTCGCCGGTCTCGAGCGAATCGGCCACATAGACGAAAAGGAACTGCAGCCATCTGCGGTAGCGCTCGTGCAGCTGCTCGAACACGGCGATGTCGTCGAAGGTACCCTCTTTTCCGAATAGTACGACCACCGGTCGCTTGCCGCGGAAGTCGCTGAGTCGGACGTTTTGATAGAGCTCGCCGGCGTTCTCTCGGGTGATCTCCTGTCGGCCGATCTTGAAATCGTAGAAACGCAACGGCGGGAACGCGAAGTCGATTGCTGTTTCAACGTGCGCGGTTGTGCCAGTGGGTGGCTGCTGGGTTTGTTCGCCGGCCGCCGCGGCGCAGCTCGCGGCGACCGCGTAGCCGACGGCGAACCACCGTACCGCCAAGATCAACGCTCGCTCCCGATGCGAGCGAGCTCGGATTCGATCGCTCGCTCGAGCTCCGCCGGGCGGAAGCCGAACGGTCCGTGGTCGCCTCGGAACGCGATGCGGCCCCTCTTGTCGACGAGGTAGAGGCGGTCGGGCAGGGCGTTGTACGCGGTCATCGTGGCGTCGTCCATTCTGTCGATCAGGCAAGGCATGGCGATCTCGAGATCGGCGACGCAGCTGTTGGCGACCTGGAAGCGCTCGACGCTCGAGGTCGGTTGCTTGACGTAGCGCAGCCTCGGATTGACCTGTGCGCTCCAGCCGTCGGCCGGGTGCGCCTCGCGAATGTAGACGAGAAGAAACTGTACGCGGTCGCCGTAGCGGTGATACAACTCGTTGAGGGCACCAACCTGGTCCCGAAAAGGCGGTCAGGTGTAGCTTCCGAAGACCAGGGCCACCGGTCTCGAACCGCGAAACGCACTCAGCCGGACGTTGCCGTCGGCGGTCGTCACTCCGGCCCCGAAGTCATAGGAGCGCAGCGCCGGTAACTCGAAATCCGGAGCCATGTCGCCCTCTTCGATCTGATCGTCGCGCTCGAGGTAGCCGACGAGCTCCTCGAAGAAGCCTCCGATCACGGATCCGGGGTCTTCCTGCGTGTCGCTCGCGCTCGACGAAGCGGCGAGTGAAAGGGTGCCGGCGAAGAAGAGAGCGAATACCGATGACCGTTTCATCGGCGACTAGTTAGCCACAGATGAACACAGATAGACACAGATGTAGGACGAGTCGGCGGATCCGGCTGGGCGAGGCATGCCTCGCCCCTACACCCGGCGTTCACATGTAGGGGCGACGCAACCTGTCCTCCGAAGCCTTGGCGAAGGAGGATGCGTCGCCCGCGCCCGCGTCTCTTTGTGTTGCCCCCGATCGACGTAGAATCTGTCGGCGGCATCTGTGTTCATCTGTGATCAAGAACGTCCGTTCCCAGCGGAGCGCCAGTCGGGGACGAGCTCGAGGTCGAGCGCCAGTTTTTGTGCGAAAACCGTCTTGCCGTTCCACTCCTCCGCTCGGCTGTCGGTGGCGAGCCAGGCGATGACCGCGGCGGGCACCTCCATCGGCGCGCCCTGGAAGCGTTTGGCGAACTCGCCTTTGGGATCGTAGAGCGCCATCGCTTCGGTGATGACCAATCCCGGTTCGACGCTGTGGAAGCGCACGCCGCTATCGTCGTGCTCGACGGCAAGCACTCCGGCGAGTCGGTTGAAGGCCGCTTTGGTCGCCGCGTAGGCGAAGCCCCAACCGCCCTTGCCGGCGGGCGCGGGTGGATCGCTGAGGCCGGCGTTGGAGACCATGTTGATGACCGTGCCGCTGTGGCGCTCGAGCATGGCGGGCAGGATCCGCTTTGTGATGTGGATTTGTGCGAAGACGTTGGCCTCGAACATCTTGTGGATCTCGTCGTCCTCGAGGTCGAGGAAGTGGTGCAGAGTCGCGGGGCCGGTGTAGATGCCGTTGTTGAGCAGCAGGTCGATGCGGCCCCATTGGTCGAGGGTGCGATCGATCGCTGCGTCGATCGACGCGCGGTCGAGGAGGTCGAGGCGCATCGCGAGAGCTTCGCGCCCGCGCTCGCCGACCTCGCGAGCGGTCGTCGCAATGCTCCCGGCGACCGCGGAGCCGTCGGCCGCCTTTCCCTCCTCGACCGTTCTGGCGGTGACGACGATGTCGAATCCGCGGTCGGCAAGCGCCAGTGCCGCGGCCTTGCCGATCCCCCGACTTGCTCCCGTGACGAACGCAACCTTGCGAGACAATGTGAGCTCCTTCCGACTCGCGACGCCCGACCATGGGGCGATCGGTCGGCCGAAGGCAAGCTCACCGCGCCGGCCGGGGGCTCGGACCCGAGATCGAACCTCGGCGGCTGAGGTTGGTTGACCGAGGCGCCCCGAATTGCATATAAACGATCGTTTGGTTGATCGGCGCGGGCGGCCGCTCGCACCCTAAAAATCAATAAAATCGAATAGTTGGGAGTTCCGATGGCGAAGAATCCGCTCCACACCAAGCTCTGTGACATGCTCGAGATCGAATTTCCGATCATCGCCTTCACCCACTGTAAGGACGTCGTCGAGGCAGTGGTGAACGCCGGCGGCTTCGCCGTCCTCGGCGAGGCGATGCACACCCCGGACGAGATCGCTGCCGACATCAAGTGGATTCGCAACAAGGTGGGCGACAAGCCTTTCGGAATCGACCTGGTGTTGCCGGCGTCGGTGCCGCCGACCGGCGATCTCGACGAGCTGCGCAAGCAGATTCCGCAAGAGCAGATGGACTTCTGGCTCGACATGAAGAAGCGCCACAACATCCCCGATCCGAAGGGGCAGATCGATTTGCACCAGTGGGGCGGGCTCAACAAGGAGATCGCTCGACGCCAGCTCGACGTCTTGCTCGACGAGAAGGTCCCGGTGATCTGCTCGGGGCTGGGCAATCCCGAGTTCATCCTCAAGGACGCCCACGAGAAGGGGATCAAGGTGTTCGGGCTGGTCGGCAAGGCGCGCCAGGCCAAAAAGGAAGCGGACGCCGGCGTCGACGCGATCATCGCACAAGGCTACGACGCGGCCGGCCACACCGGTCCCGTGGGGACGTTGTCGATCGTTCCGGAGTGCGTGGCGGTTGCGGGCGACACCCCGATCATCGCGGCGGGCGGAATCACCACCGGACAGCACCTGGCTGCTTCGTTGTGCCTGGGCGCGGTCGGAGTGTGGACCGGAACGCTGTGGCTCTCGTCGCGCGAAGGCGACAACGACATGATCATCAAAGATCGTCTGATCAACTCGACCGCAGATGACACGGTGTATTCCGACTGCATCTCCGGCTTCCCGATGCGTGTGCTGGACTGCACCTGGACCAAGGAGTGGCGTCAGGACAACGCTCCGAAGGTTCTCGGCGCGCCGTACCAGATGCTCCTGAGCTCCGACTACATCCAGGCCGCCAACGATCACCGGCGCGAAGACTTGATGACCGAAGCGGCTGGGCAGGGCGTTCGTTTCATCGAGTCGATGAAACCGTCTCGCCAGATCGTCCTCGACATGGTCGAAGAGGCGCTCGGTGTGTTCGAGAACCTGACCGGCATGGAAGCGTTCTGAGGACGCCGACGGTTTCCGGTCTTCGCATGGCGGATCCGATGCCGAACGAGCTGCTGCCGTCCGAAAAGGGCTTCGACCCGGAAATGGCCGGGAAGCGCGCCGAATGTGACGGTGGCGGTCAGTTCGGCGCGAAGTACATTCGCCGCGAAGACTTCGCCGGAGTGCTCACCGGCGAATATGTCGACCACGGCGACCCGCCGTGGCGCTGGTACCTGATGAAGGACCTGACTCTCAAGCCGGACCACTACCCGTGGGATTCGGTGTGGTGTCAGCAGGGCAACCTCTACTTGTTGGACGAATAGTCGGAGGGCGGGAGTCGAGGAGAGAGCGACGTGGATTGCCGTCGCTCCTTCCCCACTGCTCTCCACTTCGCGGAAGTCCCGAAGGGCTAGAATCATGAGAATCATCGTTTGCGTGAAAGAAGTTCTCGACCCGGATGCGGTCGACAACTACGTGTTGCACGGCAAGCTCGAGATCGGCGAGGACGGCAAGACGCTGACCCAGACCTCGATCCCCCGCTTGATGAACGCCTACGACGAACAGGCGATCGAGGCGGCCCTGCGCTTCAAGGACGGCGGACTCGATTGTACGGTCGACGTCGTGTGCATCGGTAGCGATCCGACCGCGATTTTGCGGCAGGCCGCTGCGATGGGCGCCGACGAGGTCAACACCGTCCCGCTCGACGACCGCGAGCTCGATGGACACGCAATCGCGAAGATCCTGGCCGCGTACGTCCGGTCGAAGGGGGGCGCCTCGCTGGTATTGTGCGGCCGTCAGGCTTCGGACGACGACCAGGGTGTCGTCCCCGCGTTACTCGGAGAGTTGCTCGAAATGCCGGTGGTGACGATCGCGCGCGATGTCGCGCTCGACGGCGACAGCGTGCGGGTGACACGCGTTACCCCGGATGGCGACGAAGTCGTCGAGGCGAGCTGCCCGGCGATCGTTACGATTTCAAACGAGCTCGGAACACCGCGTTACCCGACGACGATGCGGACCATGAAGGCCCGCCGTATCAATCCGAACCAGGTTACGCTGGAGTCGCTGTCGCTCTCCGAATCCGACGTGGCGCCGGTCGTCTCGATGACCCGCCAGTACGTTTCCAGCGTCCAGGGCAACTGCCAGTTCATCGACGGTGCGAGCCCGGACGAGCAGGCGACCTCGTTGATCGAAAAACTGCGTGCCGAACGCATCATCTGAAGCGCGCCAGCACTCGCTTCGAAGACTCAGGAGATCCGATCGTGTCCAACGCATTGGTATACTGCTCATTCGACCAGGGCCGGGACGGAGTGCCCGCCGGGGCTGAGGAAGTCCTGACCCTTGCCAGGAAACTTGCCGCGGCTCGTGGCGTCGACCTCGACTGGTTGGTTTTGGGGGCGAAGCCCGCACAGGTCGATGCGATCGCCGCCAAGCACGGGGTCGCGCACGTCGATCACGTCGACGATGCCAAGCTGTCCGGCTCCCAGCCGGACGCGCTGGTTGCAGCGGTCCAGGGCTACTGCGCCGAGCATCAGCCGGGCTTCGTGTTGATGACACAAACCTTTGACGCTCGACTCGTCGCGCCGCGCTGCGCCGCGCGCCTTGGAGCGGGGGTGGTGATGAATGCGGTCGACATCGAGGGCAAGGACTCGGGCGTGCAAGTGACCGCGACCGCTTACGGTGGCGACACCCGGGTCGAGTACGTCGTCGATGGGGCGGCGGTGATCGGCGTTGTCGCGGACCCGTTGCTTCCCGAGGCCGCATCTGAGCCGAGCAGTACCGAGTCGCGGTCGATCTCGGTCGACTTGTCGGGCACTTCCGAGCGTATCCGCACGGTCCAGGAGGCCAGCATCGAGGGCCCCCGGCTCGAAGAGGCGCAGGTCATCGTCGCCGGCGGTCGCGGCCTCCAGGAATCCGAGAACTTCAAGATGGTCGAAGACCTAGCCGAGGCGCTCGGCGGCATGGCGGGTGCTTCGCGGCCGATCGTCGACGACGGTTGGACCGACTCGTCGCACCAGGTGGGGCTCACCGGCAAGATCACCCGGCCGGTGCTCTATCTGGCGGCCGGCATCTCGGGTGCGAGCCAGCACATGGTCGGTTGCGCGGCGGCCAAGACACTGGTCGCGATCAACACGGACGCCGACGCTGCCATCTTCAAGTACGCCCAATACGGAATCGTCGGCGATTGTCTCGAGGTGTTGCCGGCCCTGACCAAAGCAGTGAAGGGAGGCTGATCGTGGCCAAGAAAAAGCATGCGGTAGAGGGGCTCTTCGCCGAGACGACCAAGGGGCCGCGATTGCTTGGATCACGTTGCGTGACATGCAGCGCGCCGTACTTCCCAAAGTCGCCGGTTTGCCACCACCCCGAATGCGACGATCCGAAGATGGAAGACGCGGAGTTCGGTCCGACTGGCAAGCTGTGGGGCTTCACCTTCCAGGTTTTTCCGCCGCCGCCACCGGCCAAGTTCGACGAGCCGTTCAAGCCGTACCCGATGGGCTTCATCGATCTCGACGACGGCCTCCGGGTGCTCGGTCAAGTCAGCATCGAGGACATGACCAAGGTCGCGGTCGACATGCCGGTCGAGTTGGTGATCGAGCCACTCTACCACGATGACGACGGCAACGAGGTCGTCACCTGGAAGTTCAAGCCGGCGGATTGATTTCTCTCACCACAGAGACACGGAGGCACGGAGATCTCGCAGCGCGACCGAGTCTTGTGAGTTGCCCGCGCTGCCAGCAGTTAAGAAATTGCTCTATCGATTGTCTTTCTGCTGAGCGCGGGCTGACACCCATCTCTGTGTCTCCGTGCCTCTGTGGTGAGCCAGTTTCTATATTGGAGAAGGTATGCGTGAAGTAGCGGCAGTTGGTTTTGGGATGCACCCCTGGGGCAAGTTCGAGGACAAATCGGTCACCGAGCTTTGTCGCCACGCAGTCGAGGCGTCGCTCCAGGACGCCGGCGTACGATGGCGGGACATTGAAGCCGTCGCCGCCGCGAGCTCGCGCTTCTCGGGCGGGAAGGGCTGGGGGCTCAACGGCAATGACGTCGTCGAGGAGATGGGCGCGACCGGCGTCCCGGTCTACAACATGTCGGCCGGTTGCTCGGCCGGCGCCAACGCTTTCAATGTAGCCCACACCTTGGTTGCGAGCGGTGCCCACGACATGGTGCTCGTCGTCGGTGGCGAAAAGATGCCGAAGGGCTTCATCCAGACCTCTGGAGTCGAGGAGCACACAGACCCCGAATTCCTGCGCCAGCGCTGCATCGGCATGCCGGGGCCGGCGTTTTGGGCCGTGCTCAGTCGGCGCCGGATGCACGACCACGGCACCACCGAAGAGCAGATGGCCAAGGTGGCGGTAAAAGCTCGCAAGAATGGTGCGCTGAACCCCAACGCTCGCTACCAAAAGGAGACCACGGTCGAGGAAGTTCTGAAGTCGGCCCTGGTCGTGTACCCCTTGCACCTGTTCGAGATCTGCGCGGTCAGCGACGGGGCGGCGGCGGTCGTCCTGTGCTCGGCCGAGAAGGCGAGGCAGCTGACGACAAAGCCGGTCTGGGTCGGCGGCAGCGCCGTCGCCACCAACCGCTTCGACGACGGCATCACACGCGGCATCGGTGGAATGGTTCCGCCCGGCATTACTCATCACAGCGAAGCCAAGGCCGCGGTCAAGAAGGCGATGGACCTGGCAGGCGTCGGTGCCGAAGATATCGACTTCGTCGAGTTGCAGGACAACACCGTCTACTACGAGCTGGCGTTTCCGGAAGAATTCGGATTGTGCGAGCCGGGTCAGTCGGAGTGGTTGCTCGAGAACGACGAAACGATTCCAACCGGAAAGCTGCCGATCAACCCGAGCGGCGGGTTCATTTCTTTCGGCGAGGCGACCACCGCCCAGGGCCTCTTCCAGGTTTGCGAGCTCGGCTGGCAGCTGCGCGGCGAATCGGGCGCACGACAAGTTCCCGACGCCAAGGTCGGGTTGTGCCAGACCATCGGACTCGGAGGCAACGCGACCGCGGTCGTGTTGAAGAGCTAATGAC
>JANQHZ010000010.1 GCA_028282445.1 Candidatus Binatia bacterium
GCGACGCTTTCAGGTCATGCGCGACTACCTCGATTCGATCGACGTTTCCGCCGACGGTCCGGCCACTTTGGGGACGTACCTCGCGGGTTTCGTTTTCGAAAAGCTCGGCGAAGGCGATCGAGCCCTGCGTTACTATGACGAGGCGCTCACCACCGGGCCCGTCGAATCGCTGCGCGCCCCGATCGCACGGCTCGCCCGCAACAACCCTTACCGCGGCGATCACATCGAAGCCGTGCTCGCGCAGACACCGGCAAACGAGCAATCGACCGGAGGCGAGATTCTGGTCGTCATCAACGCAGGCCGCGTGCCTCACAAAGTACCGGAGCGGATTCCGGTCGGTCTCGCGATCGGGATCGCCGGCTCGATTCTGGCCGACGACATCGACCCGTTGCGCTACGGAGCCGGTAAGGTCGTCGTCTACCCAGCCCTGGTCGACACGCCGAGCACCCTGGGCTCACCACGCGTTCGGATCGACGACCGCGAGGTCCAAGCGGATCTCCTGGTCGATCTCGGCCAGGCCATCACCGTGGAGTACGAGGAAGCCAAGCCGCGCATCATCGCGGCGGCATTGACGCGCATGGTGGCGCGCGCAGCGGCGGCCGAAGGTGTGAGGCAGGCGGGCCGGAAGGAGAGCAACGTGCTCGGCGACGTGCTGAGCATCGCCACCGAAGTCGCCCTGGTCGCCCTCGACAAGCCCGACACCCGCTCCTGGCAGACTTTGCCCAACCGAGTCCTGGTGGCGAGAGTACCGGTCGCGGCCGGTGATCATAGGGTCGAAGTCACCTTCGCCGGATCGCCCGACGCCGGACACCTGGGATCGGTCGAGGTCCCGCCCGACGGCTTCGCTGCGGTCGTCGTAACCGAGCCGCGTTAGAGGACCGGCCGGATCGCAACGAGATCGCGCTACACAACTCGTCGCGAAGCGACCACCACCCCCAGCCTCGCCTGCGCCTACGAGCGCAGCGGGTCCACTAAATCGCGTCGATGATCTCGTTGAGAGTGGCGCTCGGCCGCATCGCCTTGTCGGCGCGCTCCGCATCCGGTCGGTAGTATCCACCGACGTCCTGCGGCGCTCCTTGCGCGGCGTTGAGCTCGCCGACGATCTTCTCCTCGTTGGCTGCGAGCTTTTCGGCGATCGGCGCGAAGCGCTGCGCCAGCTCTTTGTCGTTGCCTTGCGCGGCGACCGCCTTGGCCCAATACAACGCGAGGTAGAACTGACTGCCCCGGTTGTCCAGCTCGTGGACCTTGCGAGACGGCGCTTTGCGGTTGAGCAGCAGCTGGGCCGTCGCCTCGTCGAGAGTCTCGCCGAGCAGGCGCGCCGCGTCGTTGTCGAAGCGCTCGCCGAGATGATCGAGCGATGCGGCGAGCGCCAGGAACTCTCCGAGCGAGTCCCAACGGAGATGGCCTTCGGCTTCGAACTGCTGGACGTGCTTCGGGGCCGAGCCGCCGGCGCCGGTCTCGAACAGCCCTCCGCCGTTCATCAGGGGCACGATCGAAAGCATCTTGGCGCTGGTACCGATCTCGAGGATCGGGAAGAGATCGGTGAGATAGTCGCGCAGCACGTTGCCGGTCACCGAGATCGTATCCTCGCCTCTTCGAATCCGCTCGAGCGAG
>JANQHZ010000014.1 GCA_028282445.1 Candidatus Binatia bacterium
GGAATGGAAGAGCGCGCATCGGCCGGCGAAACCCTGCAAGACTATCTCGAGCAGATTGCCCTGGTGACGGATCTCGACTCCTACGACACCGACGCCGACCGGGTGACCTTGATGACGCTGCACGCGGCCAAAGGCCTCGAGTTTCCTTACGTGTTCATGACCGGCATGGAAGAGGGACTGTTTCCGCACGCGCGTGTCGACGACTCCGAGATGGAGGAGGAGCGACGCCTGTGTTACGTCGGGATGACGCGAGCGATGAAGCGACTTCACCTGTCGCATGCGCAACGCCGGCGGGTCTTTGGAGACTTTCAGGCGAACCAGCGCAGTCGTTTTCTCGACGAGGTTCCAAGCGAGTTGCTGCGGGTGGTACGGGCTCCGCAACAGGCGAGCGGGATCGCCGCAGGCGCCCCCGCTGTTCGCCGTCGTCCGGCTTGGATGGACGAGGAGGAGGAAGCGTCGTCCGAGCCCAGAGTCGTTTACGAAGGCGAAGAGGGACTACGCGTGGGGGGCAAGGTTCGCCACGCCTCGTTCGGCGTCGGCGTGATTCGTGGGCTCGAAGGTAGCGGCGAAAGCCGCAAGGTTACCGTGTTGTTCCGGTCGTCAGGGGTCAAGAAGCTGGCCTTGAAATTCGCCCAGCTCGAGCCCGTTTGATCGTCGCGACCCCTGACGGCCTGACGGTTGGGTATCAACCTTTGGGCGCCGAGCTCTCCTGCGGTTCTGCGGTTTCGGTGGCAGGTGACGTCGCAGATTCGTCCTCGACGCTGGCGATGCCGAAGCGACCTTCCTCTGCATCGACTTCGGCGTCGAGCTCGAGCTCGTCGAGTGATTTCTTGCCTTCTTCCTTGCGTGCTTGGCGCTTGCGGTTCTTCTCTTCCTGTTTCAAACGGCGCGCCATCTCTTTGCGGCGTTTCTGGTCGCGCTTGAAGGTCTTCCCTCCAGCCATTGGACGTTCTCCTTTCGCGCTCGCGAGCGAACGACCAAACTAACAACGTCAGTGAGGCTTCGCAACGTGAGCTGCGTTGATTGGGGAATTGCTAGTTGATGTGCAGGCCGAATCGCCGCCATCGCGGCAGGCAGGTGCTGGAAAAGATTCGACTCACTCCGCTGCGCCGGACCTCGTCCCAACACGTCTGGCTGTCGCGGGACCAGTAGACGAAGGTGGCTCTGCCTTTGATGTCGCTGATGTTGGCGAAACCCCAGAACCGACTGTCGTAGCTCTTGTCTCGATTGTCCCCCATGACGAAGAACTTGCCGGGGGGTACGGTCTGCGGGCGCATGTTGTCGCGTTGGCCGAGGGCAACCGGTTCTTCGAAATGAGCGTGCGCGTCTTCGACTTCTTGGCCGTTTACGAACAGTTTCTTCTTACGAATCTCGACGGTGTCGCCGCCGACTGCGATCACTCGTTTGATTAGATCTGTTTTAGGGTCGTCCGGTCGTACAAAGACGACGACGTCGCCGCGCTCGGGCGCGCGCATTTCAGTAAGCGGGACGTCCGCGATCGGCATGCGCACCGTGTAGGCGAGCTTGTTGACGAAGATGTGATCCCCGATCTGGATGGTCGGGAGCATCGAACCGGAGGGTACCCAGAACGCTTGAACGACGGAGGAGCGAACGGCGAGGGCGATCAGAATGGCCGGTCCGAGGGTCTTTGCGAGCTCCTTGGCTCCGCGCGCGACGGATTGGCCGATCGACTCGGTCGTCGATCCCGCCGCCGAGCTCGACGCCCGCGATCCCTTCTTCGTCTCCGACCGCTTCATAACCGCTCAATCAACACCGCGCGGACGGTTCGGTCAAGGTAGACGGAGTTGCGCGGGGGAATGATCCGGCGACGCTCGGCGCCTTCGCGGATCGGATCGGGCGATCATCCGCGCGCGGCGATCGTGCCCCGCAGCCGATCAAAACTCGACCGAGAACCCTTCCGCTTCGCCGCTGGTCGATTCGATCAGAACGACCTTGGCGCGACGGTATGCCGCGACCGGCACGAAGATATACCCGTCGAGCGTGGCGCCCGGAGCGATGTCGGCGTTGGGGATGTGTCGTTGACGCGCGTTCGCCCGCCATTCCGGCGCGAGCGCGGCGGCGACCTCGTCGATCGGCATCGGCCGTTCTCGATTGCCCTGCTCACTGATCAACTTGAACCTGTCCGCTTCGAGTCGATAGCGCAGCTCGCTGCGGTTGCGGACCTGGATCCGAACCGGGGTGATGCCGACGTTTTCGGGCGCGCTGCCGAGGATCTCGGCGGCGGCTGGTCCCTGCAGCGGTTGCACAAAGACCTGGAGCTTGGCGTCCTGTGCCGCAGCCGATGCTTGCGGGCGACGGGTGGTCCGAGCCGCCGCCCTGGACGCGGCTCGATCCAGTTCCCTGGGGAAGTCTCGCTGAAAGTCGAGGCGCTTGGAGAAACCCTCCTCGGTTGCCGCGGCGATCTCCGATCCGCGGTCGTCGCAATCGATCCGCACGGCGACCCGATGGGCGTCGGTGACTTCGCCGGTGACCCACCCGGTATACCGCCGTCCTCGGATTTCGCCGGTCTTGCCGGCCTCGGCGGTCGCGACCGACTCGATGACGTATCCCATTCGCTTGAGGGCTTGCTTGGCCGCCCGGGTCGATTCTCGGCAGGTCATTCCGGGTTTCTCCACGCGAACCTGGGCAGGGAAGGGTTGGCTGTCGCTGCCCGATTGATCGAGCGGTGGCGGCAGCACGGTGTTCGAACAGCCGGCGAGGACGATGAGTCCGGCCGCCGCGAAACGGCTCGAGATCACGAGGGGCAGCCGTCCAGAGAGTTGCGAACGGCGCGGATCAATTCGGAGACGGCGACTTCTCCGTCCGAATTCTCGTCGAAAGCACGGCAGTCCTCGGCCGGACGCATGCCGAGGTTGATGTTGACTCCGACGATGAGCTCGTTGATGCCGACGGTGCCGTCGCCGTTGCAGTCGCCTGTGCAGGTGGGCGTGCTGTTTGGGCAAGCGGCGACCGCGAGCGCGAAGGGGCTCACCCCCGCATCGATGGGGCCGATCTCCGTGTGCTGGTTCGCGCTATCGAGGATGGACAAGCTCCCGCCTTGCAGGTTGGCGACGACCACCAGGCCGTCAGACGTGACTGCGAGCGCCACCGGTGCGCGCCCGACATCGACGGCGGTTACGGCGCCGCTCTCGACGGTCACGACCGAGACCGTGTCGTCGCCGCGGTTGGCCACGTACACCGTCTCGCCGTTGGGGTGCACCGCCACCGCGGCGGGGAGAGCGCCGACCGTGATGGTGTCCTCGGTCTCACCGCTGGCGACGTCGACCACCGTCAGCGTACCGTCCTCGGCGGCCGCGAAGGCGCGGTCCCCGCTCGGCGACAGCGCTACCGCGAGCGGGCGTTCGCCGGTGACCCCACTCTGGACGACCGAGCCATCGCTAGAGTCGAGGATGGAAACGGTGTTTTGATTTCGGCTCGTTGTGACCAGTGCCGAGCCGTTCGGCGAGACCGTGAGGCCGCGCGGCTCGCTCGGGAGGTCGAAACGCCCGATCTCGGCCTTGGTGTCCGGGTCCAGGACGGCGGCCTCGCTGGTTGCCCCGCTGATTACGAACAGCTCTGTGCTGTCGGGCCGGAAGACCAGATCGGTGGGCGCCCCGTTGAGCGCGATTTGGGCTGGCGAGTCGTCGCTCAAAGGGTCGACTACCCAGATCCGGTTGCCGTCCAGCTGGCTGACGAAGACTTCGCCGGAGCCTGGATGCACGGCGATATCGGTGAGCTGGCAGATGCCGAGATTGCAGTCGGGGAGGGTCTTTTGGTCGACTTCCGAGCCGTCGGGGACAGTCAGGACCCGTACCGTGCCGACCAGCTGGTTTCCGACGAAGGCGCATTCCTGGCCCTGGGCAGGCCCGGACCAGACGACGAGCAGCGCTCCGGTCAGGCAGCATGCGATCCGGTTTAGGCGTCTCCCCCGACGTGTTGACGGTCGATTCATCGACGATGCAGTCATACGGATGTCTTTAGTGAGGTGCCCGATCAGCAGCAAGCAAAATGCGAAGATGCAAGAAAAATCGACAGGTTGCCGTAAAGAGGGCACCTGCTAATTACCTTGCAAAATACTTGGATCGCCCTCTAGGATGCCGGAATCGATAGAAGACATGAATAGTATGCTCGTGGCGTGCCTCGGGAGGGCGATTTCGCGATCGCTGTTGGGGGCGGCAGTTGTTCTGGGAGCGTCGATGGAGTCGAAAGCGGCTCCGCTCTTCGGACGGCCGGCCGCATATGAGGTGGATGGAGCGCCACTTGGGGTCGGAGCTCTAGAGCTTAATGGGGAACAGGGTCTCGATATTGCCACGGCCAACGGGACGGGTGCGGACGGTCCATCGTTCTCACTGCTCGTGAACCGAGGCCAGGGCAGCTTTTTTCCAGAGACCAGGACGCAAGTGGACGGATTCAGCTTTCAGACGGCCGCCATGGCCGATTTCAATGCCGATGGGCTCGGCGACATCGCATTGGCGGCCGACGATATCGAGTTTCCGGTGCGCGGTGTCGTGTTGATCTTTCTCGGCGAGGGCGATGGGGAGTTCGCGGAGCCGCTCGAGTACCGGTTGCCGGGGATCTTTCCGACCTGCCTGGAGGTCGGCGATGTCGATGGCGATTCCGCTCTCGATCTTGTGGTTTGTCACTCGACGAGTGCCGGCGGTGCATCGGAGGGCCGAGCGACGGTGCTGCACGGTGTGCTCGACGGGACAACCCCGACCGGCAGCTTTCGCATCGCTTTCAGCGAGCGGGTCGGAACCGAACCGGCGAGCGCCGCGATCGGGCTGATCGATGGCGACGCCCTGGTCGATATCGCTATCGGTGATCGCGTCGAATCGACCGTTTTCGTTCTTTTCGGCAACGGCAACGGCTACGATGCGCCGCAGCCGATCGAGGATGTGGCCGCCGTCTCTGCGGTGGCGGTGCTGCCGCGCGAAGATGGTCTTTCCGGCTTGGCAGCGACCAGCCGGACCCGAGGGCGGCTTTTGATCTTCGAGCAATCGCCGGCGCGCTCTTTTCAACTGCTCGAAGAGCATGGAATGCTGTTTTCGCCGAGCGCCCTGCGAGTTGCCGACTTCGACGACGACGACAACGCCGACATCGCCGTGGCGTCGATCCTCGGCGCCGACCTCTGGACCGGCTTGGAAGACGGCCGCTTCGAACGAGGCGAGGTGATCTTCCCCGCGTCCGCCGACTTGCTCAGTACCATCGACCTCGAGCTCGCCGACTTCAACGGCGACGGGCGACTCGACATCGTTTCCAGCTCATCCAGCGACGATGAAGTCACGGTCGTGCTCAACGGCGCCGACGCGGCCTTCACGCCGACGTCGACACCGACCGTCACCGACACGCCGACGATTACCAACACACCGACGATCACCGACACGCCAACCGCGACGCGAACGCCGACGCGGACAGCAACCTCAACCAACACCGTCCGCAGCCCGACGCCTACGCCGACGCCGATCGTCACGACGACGCCGGCGGGCCCAGGCGATGCCAACTGCGATGGTCGTATCGACGACGCCGACGTGCTTGGCGTCATCCACGCCAGTTTCGATCCGACGTGCCCTACGGCCGATGTCAATGGCGACGGCGCCGTCAACGCGGCGGATCTGATTGCGATTGTCCGGCTTCTCGGCGCGGGCTGATCGACCTGTTGTAAGGACGCTTCATGAGAAATCGAACAAGAACCCCGCATCTGCTGGTTGCCCTTTGCGCGTGGATTCTCTTTCCGTCCGGCGCGGGCGCCCAGACGAT
>JANQHZ010000015.1 GCA_028282445.1 Candidatus Binatia bacterium
GGCGATCGGCTGGCACCCTTCGGAGAAAGAACAGCACGGTGCGTCACAGCAGGCCGCATGGGAAACCATGCAACGAGCGCATGCGATCGCCAACGGAGTGTTCGTCGTCGCCGTCAATCGAGTTGGGGTCGAGGGCGGACTCGAGTTTTGGGGCAGTTCCTTCGTCTGCGATCCGTTCGGCAACGTCCTTGCAAAAGCCGGGTCCGATCGTGAGGAAGTGGTGGTGGTCGATTGCGATCGGCACCTGATTGCGGACACCAGGCGCAACTGGCCGTTCCTTCGCGATCGCAGGATCGATGCCTACGGCGATCTGGTCAAACGGCTCGTCGACTAGCCGCGTTCGTGCCGGCGGACGTCGTTGCGTCTGCGCTGAGCGAGCGGGGCTGAAGCGATGAAGCAGGAAGGGTCCCCGCGCGATCTGGGATACCGGATGCCGGCTGAGTGGGAGCCGCACCGTGCAACCTGGCTTTCCTGGCCGCACAACCCGGACACGTGGCCCGGTAAGATGGCCCCGGTCGCGCGAGTGTGGGCTCGTCTGGTTGCCGCTCTCGCGGAGGGCGAAGACGTCGAGATCCTGGTCAACGACTTTGACGCCGCGCGGTCGGCCGTTGCCGTCCTCGACGCCGAAGGGGTTTCCCGCGACCGGGTGTCGTTTCATCGCATCCCGACCAACGATGCATGGATGCGGGATCACGGTCCTATCTTCGTGACCCGCGCCGGCGGGGAGGCCGCGCTGATCGATTGGACGTACAACGCATGGGGCGGCAAGTATCCGCCCTGGGACGACGACGATCGGGTACCGGCGAGAATGGCGGAGGCGCTGCGCATCCCGGTTTTCCGTCCGGGCGTCGTCCTCGAAGGCGGCTCGATCGAGGTCAACGGTGCGGGGACGCTGCTGACAACCGAATCGTGTCTGCTCAATCCCAACCGCAATCCGGACCTCGACCGCGACGGCATCGAAGGCATTCTTGCCGAGAACCTCGCGGTGGATCACTTCATTTGGCTCGGCGACGGCGTCGAGGGTGATGACACGGACGGACATGTCGACGACCTCGCGCGTTTCGTCGCGCCGAGCACGGTGGTGACGGTACTGGAAGAGGATGCGCGTGACGCCAACTACGCTCCACTTCGCGAGAACCTGACTCGACTCGAGAAAGCGCGCGACCAAGACGGGAGCGCTCTCGAGGTACTGACGCTGCCGATGCCGCCGCCTGTCTACGAGGACGGCATGCGACTACCGGCGAGCTACGCCAATTTCTACATTGCCAATCGCTCCGTGGTGGTGCCGGTATTCGGTTGCGAAGCGGACGACCGGGCGCTCACGACGCTGGCCGGGTGTTTCCCCGACCGCTCGGTGGTGCCGATCGACGCGGTCGACCTTGTATTCGGGCTGGGGGCTTTCCACTGTATTACTCAGCAACAACCGGAGTGATCGGATTTCCCCGAACACCCCGGGGGCTCTCGATCAGCGCCCGTTGCCGATCGTCCGGTAGTAGACGGCAAGTGCGAGTGATGCCAGCAGGCCACCGCCTGCGGCAGTCAACACCGTTAGGTCGCCGCTGGCCTGGTACGCGAGAAAGCGTGTAGCGCCGAAGAACAGGAAGAATGCCGCTCCGCTGCCGATCAGGATTTTGTGCGCCGTGAGCAGCTTCATGTACTCAGTGTAGGGCGCTCGGCGATGCGGGCAAGTCCCGAGCGATCGCGGCGAGAGCGGCTCGACCATCGTGGAAACGATCGCATTGACTTCGGTCCGGGCTTCCGTTGACCTGCCGCGATGTCCACCGTGGCGACGCCCGACAGTACCTCCCTTGCGACCCCCGGATTGCGTCGCCATGTCTGGGTCCTGGCGTGGCCGGCCATACTCACCTTCGGGCTCGAGTCGCTCGTCGGCTTGGTCGACACCTTGATGGTCGGTCGCCTCGGTGCAGCGCCGCTGGCGGGCGTCGGGGTGGGTGCGCAGATCTTGCACGCGGCACACGTCGTGATCATCGCGGTCGGCGGAGGCACCATCGCCCTGGTGGCGCGCTCGGTGGGGGGCGGCGACGTAGCGAGAGCGGAACGCGTGCTCGTTCAGTCTCTCTACTGCGCCGCCGTGCTTGGCGTGGCGGTTGCCGCGCCCGTATTTATTTTTGCGGATCGGGCTGTCGCCGCGTTCGGGGTAGACGAGATCGTTGTGCACGAGGGCGGCGGCTACCTGCGTTACCTGATGGTCGGAGTGCCGCTTGCCGCCGCCTTCGAGATTTTCGCGGCTGGATTTCGCGGCGCTGGCGACATGCGGACGCCGTTGTTGATCGGCGCCGTAGTCAACATTTTCAACATCGGCGCCAACTATGTGCTGATCTTCGGTGCATTCGGCGTCCCGGCGATGGGGGCACGCGGTTCCGGATTGGCGAGTACGCTGGCCTTTTCGCTCGGCTCGGTGCTGGCTTTGTGGGTGATGCGGCGGCGCGGCGCGGTCTTGCGACTGCGGTCCGGTGGGCTCGGGCTGGATCTCAGCTTGGCGCGACGCGTTCTCGGCATCGGCTTTCCGAGCGCGATCGAGCAATGCCTTCTGCAGGCCGGGTTCTTCGTATACCTGGCGATCGCTTCGAGCTACGGCACCGATGCGATCGCGGCGTATTTCATCGGTGTGCGGATCCTCGCCTTGTCTTTCCTGCCGGGGCTCGGTTTCGGGGCTGCGGCATCGACCATTGTCGGGCAGAAGCTTGGGTCAGGGCACCCGGTGGACGCGGAACGCGGCGGCTGGGATGCGTGTCGCCTTGCGGTGGCCCTGATGTCCGGGCTCGGACTCCTGGTATTCCTCGGTGCAGAGTGGATTGCAGCGGCATTCGTGGACGACGAAGGGGTGATCGCGGATGCAGTCCCCTTCATCCAGACCCTGGCGGTTGCACAGCCGTTGATGGCACTCGACTTCACCCTGGGCGGTGCCCTGCGAGGCGCGGGGGACACGCGCTTCCCGCTGCTCTGTCTGGTGTTGGGCTTCTATGGGGCACGGCTGGGTGCGGCTTATGTCGCCGCCTATGTTCTGGACCTCGGTCTCTCTTGGGTGTGGTTGGCGCTTCTAGGGGACTACGCTGTGCGCTCGGTGTTGAAGATCCATCGGTTTCGCGGCGGTCGATGGCAAGATGTGAAGGTTTGATGTGCCCATTGCTCACCTCGCTCAACCGTCGGCTCGAGCTTGTGTGACAGCGAGGCCGGGAGAGCGTTCGCGTATTTCCGCCTGCAGTCTTGTCGACGACTGCTTGACATTTCCGACCGGTAGAGTTCTTTGGGCTCAGCGATGGGGAAACAGGAGAATCGGGTGCGTTCGGGCTCGGCGCGACGCGACGCGTCCGTCGTCGACTCGAAGAGGACCTGGGTACGCGCGCGCGCGACGGTGCTGGTCGGCGAGTTGCGCGGCTCCTCGTCGCTGATGAGGCGTATCGAGCCGGACGTCTCCGTCAGGTTGTTGCAGGAGTTCTTCGCGGCGGCGGCCGACGTCGCAGTCGCGCATCGAGCCGCGGTCGAACGCGTGGTCGGAGATACCTTCGTGCTCTTGTTCGAGTCGAGTTCGACGCGGCGGGAGGACGGCGTGCGCGCAGTACGTACTGGGTTGGCTCTACAGCGCGCCTTCCTCTCGCTGCGAAACCGCTGGGAGAGGGACGATTTGTTGCACGGGGGGCGATTGACACTGGCGCTCGGCGTCGGCAGTGGCCCGCTCGTCCTCGCCGAGCTCGACAGTGTGCCGGGGGTTCATTCCGTGCGCTTCGGTGAACCGCTCACCCGCGCTACGGAGCTCTGTCGAGGCGCCAGAGCGTCGGAGGTGTTGCTCGACGACGAGACCTATGCGGCCTGCCGTCGAAGCTTGGATCGTGAGGCCGTGTTCACCTCGCGCGATACGGGGGCGCGGACGCGAGAGGGCCTGACGGCCTATCGAGCGCAGCTGCGCAAGGCCGGACTTCGGGTGGTGGCGCGCCGACTGGTCACCGACCCCGTGTGCGGGAGCGGCCTGGTCGCGCGAGGAGCGGCCGAACGCCGCGAGTACGGTGGTGCGGTCTTCCACTTCTGCTCGCGCGAGTGTGCGCAGCGTTTCGCGGACGATCCGTCGAGCTGGATCGACTGATCCTGCG
>JANQHZ010000034.1 GCA_028282445.1 Candidatus Binatia bacterium
CATCTTTGCCCACTCCCGCCAGCAGACGTGCCAGCGCAGTCCCCCAGCTCCCACCTCCGATCACCGCAACCTTCATACCCTCGCTCATCCTGTCACGACCGTCAGTGAATGTGGAATCGAGCCGAAGCCGACACGTCCCCATGGAGGCAGGCGTCGAAGGAACGAATGCTCGTGAAGGCTCAGGCGGAGGCGAGGCTGAGGCTGAGGACGGTCGGGATGCATCGGGCCCAGCAAAAGCCGTCGCGCTTTGCGCGACCACCGACCTCAGCCTCAGCCTCGCCTCCGCCTAAGCCTTCATTACCTACCCCGAGACGAGAGAATCGAAGGCCCCTGGAAGGATGAAGGAGTATTCTGGGCTTCCGGAGTTACGTCGCGCCCGCCCGCGATCGTGATTTGTCGACGGTTGCGCACCGGTGGTATTCTTTCGCTCACGCGAGGGAGGGAAGCGCAATGCGAGAGTCGGGAATCAAGAACGTCGTTGCCTGTGGACGACAGCTCGCGACCGTGTAGTCGTGCTGGAAGCGGCCGCACGATGCGCCCGGCGCCGCGGAGCGGCCTTCGCCGTGCTGACGGCTGTGTGCATTGCCGGCGTTGCCCCCGCCGCGGCGGGCGGCGGCGAAGCGATCTTGCTGTTGCACGGGCTGGCGCGTGACAGCGACTCGATGGAGCCGCTTGCCAGGCACTTGAGCGACGCCGGATACGACGTCCACAACCTGAGTTACCCTTCGACCACCGGCGAACCGAAGGAACTGGTCGGACTCGTCCGTGCCGGATTCGACGCATGCTGCACACAGGCCGCGCGGGTTCACTTCGTCACCCACTCGCTCGGCGCCATTTTGACGCGCATGTTCCTGAACGACAGCCGTCCCGTGAACCTCGGCCGGGTGGTGATGATCGCGCCTCCCAACCGGGGCAGTGAGATCGTCGACCTGCTGGGCGACCTCGGTCTGTTCCGGCGCTGGTTCGGTCCCACCGGATCGGCGCTGACGACCGACGAACGCGGGCTGACCCACGATCTGCCCGCTGCCGACTACGAGGTCGGCGTGATCGCGGGCGACTGGCCGGTCAACCCTCTCGGCGCTGTCGTCATCCCCGGCCGGGACGATGGCGGCGTCAGCGTCGACGGCACCAAGCTCGAAGGGATGGCCGATTTCCTGACCGTCCACCGTTCGCACGGCCGGCTCACGAGTGCCCCCGAGGTCGCCGCCCAGGCGCTATATTTCATAAAGACCGGTAGTTTTGACCAGTCCGAACGGGAGGTTTCCGCCGACTGACTACATGGAATCTCCTTGACCGTAGGCGACGCTATTGAGAGAGTCGTCATGTGGGGGTCTTCGATTAGGCGGCAGACCTGTTGGATCCCCGCAAGCAACAGTAAGGGGGTCTCCACATGACGAATGCGTTCCGTTACGCCTGCGCATCGGCCGTAGCCGTACCGTCATTCGCGTCCAGCCCGGGAACCGTGCTCACTTCCGAGACGGAATACCCGGTCGACCCCCTGCACAGCAACGAGAAGGGGGGCTCCACATGGCGAATTCGCTTCGTCTCGCCTGCGCTTCGGTCGCAGTCGTATCTTTGTTCACGTCCGCGGCGGTGGCCGAGCTCACCAAAGATGAGGCCAAGTGCCAGAGGACGGTAGCAACCCAGGGCCGGGTTTTCTTCAAGAAGCGTTTCAAGGCCCTGCAGAAATGCGAGGATTCCATCATCAAGGGCAATCTCGCGCAGGGAACCGACTGCACGCTCGATGCGAAGGCCGCGTCCAAGATCAACAAGGCGACGACGAAGTTCGCAGACAAGGTGCTCGACAAGTGCCCGGACGCGATCGTTGCCGCCCTGGACTTCGGTGGTCAATGTAGCGGCGTTACGACCGCGGCCGCCCTCAACAGCTGCCTCTTGCAGGAGCATGTCGACGGTGTCGACGATCTGCTCGCGACAGCCTATCCAGCTAGCAACCCGACCGGTCGCGAGTGCTCCGGCGGCGACAATAAAGGCGCCGCCTGCACGAGCGATGCGACCTGCACCGGCGGCGGCGCTTGCCTGCCGACCAAAGACCAGGCCAAGTGCTCGAAGATCTTCGGCAAGACGCTACTCAAGATCGTCAACAAGCGGCAGGCAATCGTCCAGAAGTGCAAGAAGCTGATCGCCAAGGGCAAGCTTACGACAGACACCGACTGCATCGCCGAATCGCAAGCCAAGGTCGATAAGCTCACCTCGAAATCGGTCACCAAGATCGCCGACAAGTGTCCCGACGTGGTCGCGGCAACCAATCTATTCGGTGGAGCGTGTGGCGGCGTCGAGGATGCGGACAGTGTCGCGGCCTGCGGTTCTTGTGCCGCCGACAGCAATGCCGATGACTTGATCCTGGTTCAGCACGGCACCGGATCCGTCGGCGGCACCAATGGAGTCGCCAGCGCTACGCAGATTACGGATACTGCGGACTGCGTGGACGGACCGCTGAGTCGCTGCGCGGTCAGCGACTTCCTGCTCGAGAACAGCGAGATCCGTGTCGTCATTCAGGACATCGAACGCAACTACCTCGGCGGCATCGGACAGTTCGGCGGTCACATCATCGACGCCGACCTGGTGCGCACCGTCGGCGACGAGCGCGACAACTTCGAAGAGCTCGCGATGTCGCTCAACATCGAGTCGACCGCGCACTACACCAGCATCTCGATCCTCAACGACGGCAGCAACGGCGGACCGGCCGTCGTCCGTGCCACCGGCGTCGACGATCTGCTCGACCTGCTCAACCCGAGCTCGGTCGTGTCCGACTTCGGATTTCCGCTGCCCGCCGCGGCCGACGATGTCGATATTCCGGTCACCGTCCAGACCGACTACATCCTCGAGCCGGGAGCGAGCTTCGTCCGCATCGAGAGTACGGTCCAAAACACCAGCGGCAGCCAGCTCGACATTTTCCTCGGCGACTTCATGAACGGAAGCGGCCAGGTCGAAATCTTTCAGTCGGGCTATGGCTTCGGCGAGGTGCTCGTCACGTCGCCTTGCGGGTTCGGTAAGGGCCAGTGCGAGCGGCTCACCAACATGGTCGCCTACACCGGAGAGCTCGAGGCCGATGGCGTGTCCTACGCCTACGTATCTGAAACCAACCGCACGACCACCTTCACGACCTCCGGCGTCACTGTTCCGCTGGCCGGCGTCGACGTGGTGACCGCTCTTCTCGGGCTAGCCACCGCGAACTTCTCAATGGCAGCGAATGGCTCCCCGGGCGACAGCGTCACCCTCAGCCGGCTCTTCATCGTCGGGGATGGTACTATCTCCGACCTGATCGCAAAGAGGACCTCCGCGCAGTGTGTCCCGACCGGAACGATCTCCGGTACCGTCGATGTCGGCGGTTCGCCAATCGAAGGCGCCGATGTGGTCGTTCT
The DNA here is from genome assembly GCA_028282445.1 of Candidatus Binatia bacterium. Taxonomy (GTDB): domain Bacteria; phylum Desulfobacterota; class Binatia; order HRBIN30; family CADEER01; genus CADEER01. Next base: position 3,384 of record JANQHZ010000034.1, read on the forward strand.
GGGGCAAGTCGCGGACGGACCAGGACTGCCCCCGCTTCACGGCCCGCTGTCGAACAACGTGGTCGCGCACAGCCGCACCGATGCCGCCGGCGAATACACCTTCACCCTGCCGGCGGGTGACTACAACATCGCGGTCAACCGCGACGGCAGCCCATTCGAGGGCGGCGGCTCCACACCGGTGCTGCACCCGGTGTCTCTGGACTCCTTCGGCTCGGTCACGCAGAACGTCACGCTGCCCAACACCGGCACTTTGCGCGTCACCGTAACCGACGAAAACTCCGATCCGATCGCGGCGCGTATTTCGGTGGTAGGATTCGACCCGTCCCCCGATCCGCTCGTCACCCAGATCATTGCTGGCCTCATCTCCAACACGACCGCCGTTTTCGGCGATCAGAACGAGGACGGATTTCCCTTCGGTATCGCTCTCAATGCCTACGCCGACGACAGCGGCGACAGCGGCGACCTCGCGCTCGAGCCGGGCGACTACCGTGTCTACGTCTCGCACGGCACCGAGTACTCGATCGATTTCACCGATGTAACGATCGTTGCCGGAGCGACCACCAACTTCGCAGGTGTCGTGGAGCGAGTCATCGATACTACCGGCTTCATCTCGGCCGATTTCCACGTCCACTCCATCGACAGTCCCGACGCGGCGATCAGCCGCACCGACCGTGTCATCGCGATGCTCGGTGAAGGTGTCGACTTCTTCGCCTCCACCGACCACGGGTTCCGTGCGGATTTCTCTTCGACGGTCACCTCACTCGGCGTCGGCAGCCTGATCAAGACCGCTGTGGGGCAGGAGATCACCACTTTCGACTACGGTCATTTCAACGCATGGCCACTCGACATCGACGGCTCGGTGCCGAACGGCGGATTCGTCGATCACGGCGGTGCCGCTCCCGATGGTATGGACTATCCGTCCGCAGGCTTTTTCAGCGAAACACCCGCAACCATCATCTCCCTGGCGCACGGAGACTACACGTCCGGTTCCGCGGTCAACACCGTCCAGGTCAACCACATTCACAGCCACTTCGGCGTCGACGGCGGGTCCGGACTCGCCATCGACACCGGCCTGACACCGCCCGCGTCGGGCGTTCCCGGAGCGGCTCGCAGGCTCAACCCGCTGACTACCAACTACTTCTCCGGGACCTTCGATGCTCTCGAAGTGTGGATCGGAGAGAGTCTCGGTCAGGTCGAGGACAACTTCCTCGGTCAGAACGGCGGGGATTGGCTCAACCTGGTCAACCAGGGAATCATCTCGACCGGGATCGCGAACTCCGACACCCACCGCCGGTTCATCACGCAGTCGGGCTTCCCGCGCAACATGGTGGCTTCGCTCGAAGATAGCCCGGGCCTGCTCGATCAAGACGACGTCTCCAACAGCGTCAACGACGGACGCGTGATCGGCACCAACGGACCGATGGTGCGGGTCACCGCCCACGCGACTTCTACCGCGGAGAGCGGCGGGCTCGACCTCGGTCGTTGCACTGGAGTCGTAGCGTGCACCGATGTCTCCACTTGTAAGCCCTGCACCGACAACGGTGTCTGCGGAGGCGGCGAGACTTGCACCGTCTTGCCGACGCTGGTCAACACCACCGACGGCGCCGTCGACATCACGGTCGACATCCAAAGTCCTCTATGGGCGCCGATCGACAAGGTCGAGTACTACATCAACACGGAGACGACCCAGACCAAGGATTGCGATGTCCAGACCGGTGAACCCGGCGGCGGGCTGATCGACGTCAACCGCTACGCTCTGGACCCGGAGACGACGCAAACCGCCGGTGTGGACTTCACCGTCTCGACCGTGCCGGTTGCCGGCACCGGCTCATCCCGCTTCGAAGCCTCGACAACCCTGAGCCTGACCGGCCTGACCGTCGACACTTCGGTGGTAGTCATGGTGTCCGGAACCGACGGTACGTCGGCGCCGCTGTTCCCGGTCGTACCGAACAGCATCGACCAGTCGGCCAACAACGTCCTGGCGGATCTCATCGACGGCAACGTCGGTGAGCAAGGAATCAACGCCCGCGCCTTCACCAACCCGATCTACATCAATGCCGATGGCGTCCCCGGCTGGCAACATCCTGGAGTGGCCTTCACCGCCGCCGCCCCGTGTCCTTGATTCAGATTGCAACGCCGTCAAGGTTCGTGACCCCGCAGCGTTCGCGCTGCGGGGTCACGCCGCATCGGGACCCGGGCCGTTCGACTCTCGTCGCACGGTTGGCGGTAGTCGTATGCAGTGCGCTCGTCCTGGGCGCCGCCGCGGTCGCGGCAGCCGACGCCCCCCGCTTGCGACAGTTGGTGCGCCAGTCGCAGATCGTCGGTATCGGACAGATCGCGGCGGTCGAGGAGCTCGATCACGGCCGGATCCGGGTGCTCTCGATCCGGGTCGAGAAGGAGTTGAAACCCGGCGGAGACAAGGGGCCGTATACCCTACAAGCGGTTTCGATCACGGATCAGCCTGGAGCAGCCGAAGCCGACCCCGGTGATAGCGGCGTCGTCTTCCTGAGACCGCTCAACCGCAACTCTTATCTGGATCAGCATTTGTCGAACCCGGGCTCGAGCTACGAGCTCACCCTGCGGCGCGACGGATGGATCGGAGCCGCCGAGCCGCGGCAACTGGCCGCGGTATCTGCGCCGGTGCAAATGGTGATCGAGCAGAGTCGCAAACCGGCCGAAACCAACGCTGCGCGCCAAGCAGGGCGAAGGAGCCTCGTCTTCGCCCTTCTATCGGGTTCCCATCCACTGCTGGTCGACGACGGGGTCTCGAGCCTTTCGTCGATTCCCGGATTGTCCGCGTCGATGACGGACACCGAGGCGGGCATCGTCACGTCGGCCTTGCACACCACCTCGCTGCC
>JANQHZ010000041.1 GCA_028282445.1 Candidatus Binatia bacterium
GACCACGAGCGTTGGGGGCCTTGGGTGCGGACCGAGTGGGACAGCCTCGAGGCCGAGCTGATGGCTCGCGCCGGCCGCCTGGAATCGGAGCTCGCCACCACCGCGGCCGATCCGGCGCCCGCTCTGACCGCTTTCATGCGCGAAACCGTCGACGACTCGCTCGCGCGCTTGGCGCAGATCTCGGCTGCGATCGAGCGGGCGGACTGAGCCAATTCGACTTCGACGGCGCGTCGGCGGCGCCGAATCGGCCCGGATATGGCCGGGACTCCATGCGGGCGTGCCTTCGCCTACCCCCGTGCTGCGGCATCAGTCGCCAAAATTGTAGCGAACGACGACATGTCCGTTCATTTCGTGCAACCGCACATGACGGATGCCGGGTCAGATCGTCAGAATTCGGACCCGGTCGGGGCGTTGGCACGGTCCCTGCTGGGTAATGAGGGCGGAAGTTCGGTGATAACGGACGAGCCCTGGGGGGCCGTCAAATAGCGAACATTTGGGAGTTTGCCATGCAGACGACAAAGAAGCTGACGATTCTGGAGCTCTTCCGCGCGGTGCAGGATACCTGCGGTAATGATGACGAGGTGGTTGCCGTGATCGACCACATGATGCGCACGCGTCGCGTCATCCGCCGCCAACAGCGCTCGTTGCTCGGCTAGTCCGACGCCTCGAAACTTCTCCTCCCCCCCTGGGGTCGGTGCGACCGCAGTTGCGATCGCGCCGGCCCCGACCCTCCATTACTCGGGACTGGTCGGGGTGGGGGCTTGCTCTGCCGACTGCTTCTGCTTCGGCAGGTCGCTTCCATAGGGCGGTAGCCGCGCGATGGAAGCTTTCTTTCGGAGTCGATCGACCAACTCCGCCCGTGTCTTGCTCTTTTTTTCGTCGAGCAGCATGCGAGCGATCGAACCGTGGATCTCGTCGAGCGGTTGTGAAAGCTCAGCCCGGTTGGCGTCGTAGAACGCTTCGACCTCTTCGGAGCTGACGCTGAGATCGCGCCAAACCGTGCGCTCGAGAAGCCGGTTCGCGGTCAGAGTGCGCAGTGTGTCGAGGCGGTGCGATGCCGGCGTCAAGCCGCGACTCGCCAGGGCCGCCTCGAATTCTCTGTCGCTGTCGAAGTGACGCCGGACGCTGTCCACTTCGCGGTCGACCTCGCTCGCCGGAATCTTGATGCCCTGACGAACTGCCTCCTGGTAGAGCAGCTCGAGGTCGATCAACGATTCGAGGGCGGCGCGGCTCAGCGCTTCGATTCTTGCCGTGTCGGGAGGGCTGGGCTCGGCGCGTGCGAGGCCCTTCACCAGCTCCTGCACTGCCGGGCGCTCGATCGCGACCCCGTTGACCAGGGCTGCCGGACCGAGATTCGCTTCCGCCGCTGCGCAGGTCGCATGGCAGATGGCGGTCAGTCCGACCATCACCGCAACCGGGAAGGTGCTGCGACTACGCATTGGCCGGATCCAAACAGGGTGGGCCGAGGGTTGCAAGCGGCCTCCCGAGGGGCGCGCGCCGGATGTTGCTAATGAGGGCCGACGACGAATCGCCGGCCCTCATCACCCAAGCCCCAAACCACATCCATCGTGCCTCTCGACGCCGCCCTGCCGCATCCCAACCCGATCGCGAAAGGCACTCTCAACAACCACGGCTGTCTCGGAATCAACGCAACCCCCGTGCCAGGGTTTTTGGGTGTATGGATGTGGCGTTTTGTTCGCCTCGTCGCTGTGGTGACGTGCGCCCTGATGGATCATCGGCGAACAATTGACGCAAAAATGCGCACTCGCGGGGCAGATGATTACGTCGGGCGCAATCTTGCCTGTCGTCGTCTGGATAACGCATCTGCCAAGGCGACTCGGGGATCGTGGTCCGGAAGTCGTAGATCTACGTCGTTGGAATGAATCTTGGTGTTGAGAGCCGCCAAGGGAGACGCGTTCATATGATTCGAATTGTCGTTGCAGATGACCATGAGATGTTTCGCGAGATGCTGAGTATCGCACTGCCGCGCGGAGGGGAGTTTCAGATCGTGGGCGAGGCAGCCGACGCCGAGGACGTTCGCTCGGTCGTATCGCGCCTGCAGCCGGATGTATTGCTGCTCGACTACAAGATGCCGTTGGTCAAGAGCTTCAACCGGCTGGTCGGCGACCTTCGCGAGCGCAGCAAAGAGACCTTCGTGATCGTGTTGTCGGGAACAGCCAGCCTGGAGGTGGCGCGCCAGGCCACCGACGGGGGCGCCAGCGGCTATATCCTCAAATCCACTCAGCTGAGCGCGGTCGCGGAAGCAGTGCGAACGGTGGCCGCGGGTGGCATTTGGGTCGATCCGTCGCTACCGCGCAAAGTTTTCGATTTCTTCCAGCGCCGAGCCCACAGCTGGGAGGGGCGCGGCGATAGCGGTCTCGCATCGCTCACGCGGCGAGAGCGCGAGGTACTGGCGTGTGTGGCCCAGGGGATCAGCAATCAGGAGATCGCGACCCGGCTCTGCATCAGTGAGCCGACCGTCAAGACCCACCTCACCCGGATCTTCGCCAAGCTATCGGTCAAGAACCGCCTGTCGGCCGCGCTCGCGTTCTACAACCGGGATCAATCCGCCGGCGCCCCGCCGCGCGAAGCGATCGAAGCGTAGCGGGATCGGACGGCTAGAGGTCCGGCCGAACAACGGACTGCTAGCCTCAAGAGACAAGAACTTCACCACCGAGGCACAGAGAACACAGAGAAAGCAGGGACAAGACGGGAATCCGATCTCGAAGGCGAGCCTCATTGGCAATGACCTTCAGGGCGGTGGGTATATCCCCTCGAGCCCCTCAATCTCTGTGTCTCCGTGTCTCTGTGGTGAGAACCATTTTTCTTCGAGGCTAGTCGTTGATGGCGCGTTTAGAAGGCGGCGGTGCCATCGGGCCGCGTTGGCCGAAGAGCGACGGCAGTACGGCGATGAAGCTGGTCATCTCGTCGTTGGTCGCGGCTTCCAGTGTGCCGCCGAAACCTTCTTCGACCAGGTTCTTGGCGATCCACAGTCCGCGCCGGTTGCCGATGATGTCCTCGCTGCCGATCTGCTCCAGCAGTTGCGGTAGTGCCGCGGCCGGCAGGCCGCCGGCCCAGTCGACGACGCGGACGCTCACGCCTTGTGAGGTGAGCTCGGCTTCGACCGCGACTTTTCCGTCGGCGACGCCGCTGCGCTCGTAGGCGTCGATCGCGGCGGTGACCAGGTCGACCAGCACCAGCACGAAGCGCTGGCGGCTGCCGTAGAGCTCGAGCGCGTCCGGTTCTTCACTGTAGACGACCTCGCAGCCGGACTCGCGCAGGCGCAGGCGCAGCAGCTGGAGGACGTCGCTGAAGGCGTCCCGCACCGCGAAGCTCTCGCTCTTGCCGCCCGAGGAGCCGCGGCCGAGCGCCTGGAAGCTGCGCAGGTAGGCGATGGTTCGCTCGAGCCAGCCGGCGCCGCTTTCCGCGTGGGCCAGCATGCTGTCGATCGCCTCGCGCTGTTTGTCCGGCGATCGAGTCTGCTCGGCGTGTTCGCGTCCGATCTTCGCGATCCCCTGCAACGAGTTCAGCACCGCGCCGAGCGGACCGATGATCTCCTGGGTCAGTCCGGTGCTCAAGCGGCTGAGCGCGGCCAGGCGTTCGGCTCGCATGATCGCTTCCTGGTTGTGATTGAGCTGCTGGTGGGTGTCGCGCAGCTTGTTGAGCGCCTCGCCGAGCTCCTGGTTCATCGCCTTGAGGGTTTCCGTGCGGTTGGTCTGCACCCGCAAGCTCTCGCTGAGCTCGTCGAGGTTCTTGTGCAGCACCTCGAGCTTGTCGTGGGCCGCGGCGTTGGGAAGGGCGAGGGCGATCTGGTTGGCGGAGGTTCGGATGAACGCGATATCGCGCGCGTTGTACGGGTGCCCGGATTTCTTGGTAGCGAGCGCGATCACCCCGACGCAGGATCCACCGCGGTAGATCGGCGCGAGCAGGTCCGCCTCGAGGCGGTCGAGCAGGCGGGGGACGGACTGTTCGGAGCCGTCGTCCCACTGGTAGCGAATCGCGTCCTCGCCGCTCTCGAGTTGCTCGGCGAGCCCGCTCGGTACGGCGATCTTGCGTTGCTCGGGGTCGTCGTAGGCGAACAGGGAGAAGCCGGCGCCGCGGCCGCGCAAGAAGACCGTCGCTTTGCTCGGGCCGAGGGTGCGGCGCAGGATCTCGACCGTGTTGGAGACCAGAGTCTGGGTCGTGCGAGCGGAAGAGAGTCCTCGGTTCAAGTGAGAGAGGCTGCGCTCGACCGAGTAGGTCTCCGGCGAGAAGAAGCGATCGACCCAGCCGCGCACCACCCGGATGACCGGCGCGATCGTCATCACCAGGGCGAGGTTGAGGATTGCGAAGGGCAGGGTTGCGCCGAGCGGGATGCCGCCTTCGGCAATCTGTGGACTGAGCAGGTAGACCGCGCCGAAATACAGAATCGCCACCGACGGAATCGACAGCGAATAGGTGATGATCTTGCGCAAGCGCTCGTCGACGGCGAAGAAGTCGCGTGCGCCGACGGCGCCCCCGATCGCGAGAGACACCAGGCTTCCGCACGTGCACACCGCGGCCGTGAACGCCCGCCACTCGCTTCCCTCGATCAGTGCCCAGAATCCGGCGACGGCGATCACTCCCAGTACGCCGGTGAGGGCGACCGCCGCCCGTCGCCGTACGACGATCGGGTTTCTGGGCAGCAGTCGAAAGACGGTGCCGACCAATAGGAACGTCGATGCCAGGCCGATCGCCGCCGTCGCTGCGCCGTGCAGCAAGCCGGTGCCGTAGGGATCGGGCCAGGTCAGTTGGTAGACCAGGGCGAGCGCGGCGAAGGGAGTGTAGATGGCGAACATCGCCGCGGACGGCGCCGATCGCAGGAGGTTGGTCGGGAAGGTCAGCGCCAGGTGCAAGATGGCGCCCGCCGCGAACGATTGGGCAAGAATGTTGAGACGAGCCCAGGACCCGTCTGCGATGACGCCGACGTTGGTGATCGCCAGGAGACCGCAGGTGAGACCGGCGATCAGCAGCGGAGTGCCGGCTTCGCTGGTTGGGTGATTGCGCCAAACCGCCAACCCGACCGCGAGCGTCACGAATCCGTTCAGCAGCAGTCCGAGAAAAAGTACCGCAAACTCCGAGCGCGAGAGGACGCGCGCCAGCGCGGTGAAGCCCTCGCCGTCGACGCCGAGTCGGGTGGTCCCGTAGCGAATCGGAGTGCCGTCGGGTTTGGTCCGCACCAGCTGGTAGAGGTGGTCCGGTCCGCGCACGCTGACGTCGTCCACCGTAGAGATCGAGCTCGGCCAGTGCTGTCCGGCCTTCGGCCACCCGGGCAGGGAGAGAAGCGATACCTGACCGGCCGGATCGACGAAGAACCCGGGGATCTTTGCGTCGAGCCAGCGCGTGCCACTCAGCGCGATCGACGCCGCGAGCGCCGCCGCCGCTGCGAGCAGCAGTGCCGCTACGTAACTTCTATATCGGTTTAGCATGGCCACCGCTCTCTCGGAGTAGCCAGATCATCGATCATCGAGCGCGCTTGGTTGAATCGAGGGAACGTATGAAAACCGTTGTGGACAGGCGAAGCTATACGACCTTGGTCGTAGTTGCTACGGAAATGCCGCCCGGGCGCCATGCCGTATCGCACATCGGTGATGCGCCGCGGCTACGAACTAGAGTCCGACGCCGCTTTGATTCGCTCGATCACCTCGCGCTTCTTGAACTTCCCGGGACCGGTGCGAGGGATCTCTTCAAAGAACACGACCCGACCGGGGACCTTGTGCTTCGCCAATTCGCGCCGCGCATGGTCGATTACATCGTTCTCGCTCAACGCCGTACCAGGTCGTGGCGTGACCGCCGCGACGACCTCCTCGCCGAGGTCGGGGTGCGGTATCCCGACCACGGCGACCTCCGCGATGTCGGGATGAAGCTGTAGGCTGTTCTCGATCTCGATGGCGCCGATCTTGAAGCCGCGGCATTTGATGATGTCGACCGAGATTCGCCCGACGATCCGAATCATCCCGTCCGGTTCGCGCAACGCGAGGTCACCGGAGCGAAAAAACGAAGCGCGAAACGCCTCCGCCGTCGCCTGAGCGTCTCGCCAGTATCCCGAGAACAGGTTGGGGCCGCTGATCTCGATCTCTCCGACCTCGCCGACGCCGACCTCGCGGATGTCGCCGTCGTCGGCCCGGCCGTCGGGATCGACGATGCGAATCGTGATTCCGGGCAGGGCGACGCCGACGACTCCCGGCCTTCGCGGCCCCTCGAAGGGGACCGCGATCATGAAGCCGCCTTCGCTCATCCCGAAGCGTTCCAGGATCTCGTGGCCGCAACGGTCGCGAAAGGCCTCGAAGGTGGCCGGCGTGAGCGGCGCGGAGCCGGAAACCCACAGCCTCATCGATGCGAGTGCCTGTCGCGGCATCTCGTCGTCGGGCAGCTGGACCAGGCGGTTGTACATCGTCGGAACACCGAAGAAGAGGGTGCATCGATGGGTCTCGATCAGCCGGGGGACGTCGGCCGCGGCGAATCTCTCGCGCAGTACGATGCGGGAGCCGACGAGCAGCGAGCCGAGGATCCCCAACGCCAGCCCGTGCAGGTGAAAGCAGGGCAGAGTGAGCAGCAGTCGATCCGACTCGCGCCAGCGCCAGGCGCGCGCGACGGTGGCGAGGTTGCCGGCAATCGCGGCGTGCGAAAGCACGACCCCCTTGGGGCGGCCGGTGGTGCCGGAGGTGTACATCAGCAGCGCCGGATCGTCTCCGCCGCGCTTCGCCCATTCAGCAGTCTTCTCACCGGTGACGGTTTCGTCGTCCCAGCCCAGGGTAGGGCAGCCGAGATCGCCCCACTCCCTCTCGAGTTTCGGCGACAGCACGGCCAGGCGCGCTTCGGAGTGGGTAGTCACGTAGCGCGCGTCCGAAGCCGGCCCGCTCGGGTTGAGTGGCACCAGGATGGCGCCGCTGCGCAGCGCTCCGAGCACGGT
>JANQHZ010000118.1 GCA_028282445.1 Candidatus Binatia bacterium
GCAGGACAACGGAGCGCTCTCGGTCGTGACCGTAACGATCACCAGTACCGAAGGCAGGTCCGAAGCTGTTCAGATCTGGCCCTCCGGCCAGGTCGAAGAAGGTACCGCCTACGCTTCTATAGCGAACTGAGACGGAAGGATCCCATGTTCACACGAGACGCACACAAGACGAAGAGGGATGCGGGCTTCACACTCGTCGAGGTGATGGTCGCTCTCGTCGTCATCGGTTTGGCTGCCAGCGCAACCGCGACCGGAATGCGCGCCACCACGAACCTTCTGGGGATGAACGAGAGACACTCTCGCGCCATTACGCTGACTCAGGCCGCGATCGAAGACCTGCGCACCGTGGACTACGACGACATCGTGGACGGCAGCTCTACGACCGAGGATGGCTTCACGACGGTGTGGCACATCCAAGGGAGCACCCCCGGACCCGGTATGAAGCTGATCACCGCGAACACCTCTTGGAAGTGGCGGGGTGAGACCCAGAACTATACCCTCCATACGGTCTACTCACGGATCAGTCCGAACTGAGACCCGTGCGATGGCCCCGAATCAGCCCGGTCGGCGCCGTGATCGTGGCGATCGCGGCGCCGCTCTCATTACGTCGCTGATCTTTCTGACGGCGCTCAGCGCCCTCGCCGGTGCCTACGCGATGAACGTTCGCACCACGCTCGGCCAGCGGGGAGCGTCGGGAGTGCGCAGGTCGGCTTTCTACGCGGCGGAGGCCGGGCTCAACGTCGGTATCACGAGCTTTGCCAATATCTTCCAGAACAGCGGTGTTCCGCAGGGGATCGATTTCACCAGAAGTGTCGGCATCGGCGACAAGAGCGTCGAGATCTCGCTGTCCGAAGTACCCAATTGCAGCCCCTGCCCCTCTACGGTCATTCCGGAAGGCGAGGTGTTCGCGGGCTTGGACACCATCCCCTATCGCTACACCGTGCAGTCGGTCTCGTCGGTTCCGCCGGGCGACAGCACCGCACATGTCGGCGGAGAGTTCGAGATCAATACGATCCCGATCTTCCAGTTTCTGGCCTTTATCGACTCTCATCTGTTCATCATGCCGCTGCCGGACATGGACCTGCACGGCCGGCTGCACACCAACTCCGATCTATACATTCAGCCGGACAATTCGCTGACGGTGAGCGATGATCCTCCAGCGATGCCCAACGTGCAGATCACCGCGGCGGGAGATATCTATCGCGGTGGCCGTAAGTACGACTCCAGCTGGCGCTGCTGGGGCACGACCGTGGTCGACAAGCTCGAGGACACCGCGTCGCCGATCGGCGATCTCGACCCCAAGACGATGAACTGTCCGGGCAACGAGAATCCGTTGCCGGACTCCTTCCTGAACGGTTGGCAGGGCAGCATCAAGTCGCATGTCCGCAATATCGTCACGCCGCCGGTCGACATCATCGACAGGGGCGACGGTGAGTACTGGGAACGGGCGGATCTGCGCATCGTGTTGAATCTAGGCGTGCCTGCCGTTGCCCAGGACTTTCGCGCCGCCGACCTGTGTCCCCTCGGGGCGGGGATCCCGATCCCCGCCGACCAGCCGGCGTTGGCACCGATCGAGGTGCACCGCGCGTCGGGAATGGTCGATGCGGCCAAGACTCGCGCGCTCCTGCGATTCATGTGCGAACGCCGCGGCGCCTTGTTCTACAGCGACGTCCCGAACGCCGCCCCGTCGGTTCCGGCGCCTGCGGTTGCGACGAACCCCGACAGCTACAATCCTCCCTTCGCATCCTCGGATTCCGTGTACCGCCGGGCAGGAGAGGATACCACCGGCAACGGTAGCGTCAGCACCTGGGACAGAAACGACGACATCTGCCCGGTCGGCACCGGAGCTTCACCGTGGTGGCGACCGCCTTCATGCCCATGGCCGAACTCATCGCCGACAGTGAGCACGTCGTGGTGGACCGATATGGACTACCGGCGCGGCGGGTTCTTCAATCACCGTGAGCAGCAGTGGATGTACCTCCTCAACCTCAATCTGCGCGCGCTGATCGAGTGGAATGAGGTGAACGGGGGCGTGCTTTATCCGGACGATGACCGGACCGACGGAGGACTGGTCGTGTTCATGACGGTGGCCGGCCCCGCGTCCGGCTCGGCGATCAACAACTACGGTGTTCGAGTCTTCGATTCCGCCGATCTCGACATGCGGGATGCGACGTTTCCACCAGGTGATCCCGATCCGACCGGGATCACGCTGGTCAGCGATCAGTCCGTGATCATCGAGGGGAACTTCAATAAGGCCGATAAGTACCCGGCAGCCGTATTGGCGGATGCGATCTGGATTCTCTCACAGGGCTGGGAACGGCCGGTCAACGGAGCCGCGAACGACGAGAAGAGCATGTACTCACTCGGTTCCGGTACACGTGACGTCCCGGCGGACGATTCGCCCGGCGGAGCGGGCGGAACCGGGGCGTTCGACTCCTCGTCGAGCCTCGCGGTCAACGCAGCGCTTCTATTCGGGTTGGGTCCCAGCACGCGAGACCCGGATTGGTACAACGGTGGCCTCGAGAATTTTCCCAGATTTCTCGAGAGCTGGAGCGGCCGTACGCTGAACTACCGGGGATCCTTCGTCAGCCTGGGAGAATCCCAGCACAAGCACAGCAATTGGGCTTGTGGCTCCGGAACCGGCTGCCTGGGCGGCGGGGTCTACGATCCGCCGACACGCAAATACGACTACGATACCGACTTCAATCAGGTCGAGAATCTTCCACCGATGACTCCCAAGGTGGTGTACGTGCAGCAACGCATCTACACGCGCCTTTACAACTGACCACGGCGGCCTTCCCGCCCTCCCTGGCCCCCCTCTCGCGGCGTCACCCCAAACCCCGCGCCGCGAGAGGGGTTCTCCCTTTCGGTCGCAGCGGTTGCTCTTCCGCGATGACATGCGACTTGCTACCGCACTCCGACGGGGGTCGTACGTCTCCGGTGTGAGGCGAACAATATCATACCTTTCCTGGATTCGAGCGGAGACCTGCTCCGGATAGAACTGTTCGTGCAGCAAGGAGGCTGCCGAACATGACGAATTCAAGCAAAGGTTACACGTTGGTCGAGTTGCTGGTCGCGATGATGTTGTCCGGGATCGCCCTGAGCATGGTCGCCAAGGACTTCAGTCACACGGTCCATCAGCGCAAAGACATGGAGCAAGTCGCCGAGGCGCAGCAGGCGGTTGGCGCGGTTCTGACTTTCGTCACTCAGGAGCTCCGTCAGGCCGGGGCGTGCCTCCCGACGCTCGGCAAGTTCGTCGCCCTCGAGGGCACCGACAACGGCGACCGCGACACCCTGACCTTGCGGATCGGGATGACGAATCAGGATTCGATCGTGTGTGTCCGCACGGTGTCGACCTCCGCGGCGATGAGCGGAAGCTCGGTCATCGAGGTGCAGGATGCCAGCGGGTTCGAAGCCGGACTGAACATCTACCTAACCCGAATGGGGGGGCAGGGAGCCACGTTCAAGATCTCCTCGGTAAGCGATAATGCGATCACCATCGAAGGTAGCCTCGATGCCGACTACCTGGCCGGAAGCGGTGTCTACGCGGTAGAGGAGCGCACGTACGCGATCGATTCGAGCGGCAGCACGCCGATCCTCACCGTATCGATCGATGGTGGCGACCCCGAGCCGATGGCGAAAGGCGTGACGGTCTTCAACGTTCGCTATCAGCTCGACCCGTGCCCGCCGTGTGACCTGATCGACCTTCCCGCCGACAACTCGGAGTGGCGTACGGTTCGCGAGGTCGAGCTCACGGTCGCTGCCGAGACGAGCTCGCCGCTGCAGAACGGGCAGGTCCATGTCGTGCGCGAGAGCTCGAACATCAAACCTCGCAACTTGATCTAGCGCAGAGTTACGCTGAGTCGGTTTCCTCCCAAGCCGACTCTCGACTGAGCCCCGTCCCGCGAATGGTCGCGGGACGGGGCTTCGTCAGTTCTGGAGCGGGGCGCTGCGGCGGCGATGGAGGGTGACGAGCGGAGCGACGATCGGCAGCGCGATACCGCCATACATGAGCGCAATGTAGAGCACGCCGTCGCCGAAGGGGTCGGCAACGCCGGGGATGGCGGGGAACATCGACGCCTTCAGCATCAGGGCGAGGTTGGTATTTCGGACGGTAACCTCGACAGCGATCGCGACCGAGTCCTGGCTCGGCATTCTGCTCCACCGCGTGGTCGCC
>JANQHZ010000147.1 GCA_028282445.1 Candidatus Binatia bacterium
ACGAACGGCGCCTTTGCCAGACGCGCCATCATCTCCTCGTCGTACGCGTTGAGGGTACATTTGTTGACCAGACCGACGTCCACGCCGTCCTCGCGGAGCGAAGACACTGCGTCGAGAGCGCGATGGAGGGTCTCGCCGAACGATACGACGTATCCGGCCGAACCCGACCGGATCAGATCGTCCCGTCCCGACGCGAAGCGGTGGGAGTCGCCGAAGAAGAGGCCCCCGGATTCGTCGAGAATGTCGGGGACAGTCGAACGGGTCGAGAAGATGAATCGACATCCGAGATCGCCGTAGATCGACTCTAGACAGAAGCGAAACTGGTGCTGGTCAGCGGGAAAGTACAAGCGCGTCGGATCGCTGCCGCCGTCGGGAAGACCGCCATCGGCAAACAGATTGTTCAGCCCGAAATGGCAGGTGTTGTCGGCCATGTCGTCGCAGCCGGAATGCGAGAGGTGGACCAACACGTTCGATTGGTTGAGCCGGGCCATGGTCAGCTCCGAGAGGAACATCTCCAGGAACGCCGAGAAGGTCCCCATGATGCCCTGCTTGCCCGCCTCGTACCCGAACCCGGCAGCCGCCGAAAAGTTCCCGCGCTCCATGATTCCGCCGCGCACGAAGATCTCCGGGAATTCTTTGCGCACTACGCCGAGGCCACACGAACCCTCGAGATCGCTGTCGAAGACGCGCACGGTCGCTAGGCGTTCGCCCTCGCTCAGGCGGCCGAGGATGTCGTTGAGATACACACCGAACAGACTGCGATTGGACCCGAGCTCGCCGGTCCCGCGCGACGCCGGACGGGACGCCCCCTTCTCGACCGCTGCCAGATAATCCGCCGCCGCCATCTGCCCGTGGGCTTTGAGGTACTCGAGGGCGGTGTCCTTTTTGATCACGTCGTGACCACCGGTCTTGCCCTCCAGTCCCGCGATGCCGACGCACATCTTGCGCTTGTTCAGGAGCGCCCGCGGCCCATCGGCGGTTACCGCGGCGCACATCCGTGCGTACAGCGAGTCGAGGTCCTCGCCGTCGCCCACGTCGACCGGCACTCCGTGCCCTTCGAGGGTGGGCTTGAGATCGAATCCCGGCAAGTACTCCGAAGGATGCCCCGCAATGGTGACATCGTTGTCGTCCACCAGCAGCTTCACATTCAGCTGTTGCGCAACGGCGAGGCGGGCGGCTTCGGCGCTGTTGCCCTCCATCTGCGAGCCGTCGGAGCCGAGGCACAGAAGGACCTTGTCCGAATTGGCCATGGCGACACCATTGACGAAGGGCCACAGGTGACCGAGTCGCCCCGACGAGAAGTGAATCCCAGGGGTCAGGCCCCGCTCCGGGTGGCCCGGCAGCGCCGCTTCGTGCTCGCGGTAGCGCAGCAGCTGCTCGGCCGGCAGGTCGCCCTCGAGGACCGCCATCAGGTATTGGGTGGCCACCCGGTGCCCGGCCTCGTCGAAGAGCACCGGGTACACATCCGGCCCACGCCCCGCACGCGCATTGAGGATGAAGCCGTAGGCGATCATCACCTCGGGAACGGTATCGTACGCTCCTCCGGTATGACCGCCGACCCCGCGCGCCCCGCCAACCGCCGTAAAGAACACGATTGCGTCGCGACAGAGCTGGATGTTGGCGGCCAGCACGGACCTCTGGTTGTCATCGAGATCCGGCTTCGCCGGGTCCAATGCCAGAGGCTGAAAACGATCGAGATCGATTGGAAATTCAGCCAACGTCGCCCCCCTCCTGCGCCGCAGCGATGTACCGCGCGCTCAACAACCGCCGGCCAGAGGCGGGAACAATGTGACTTCCTGTCCCTCCGTGACCACGCGGGACATATCCGACTGCTCACCGTCGACGGTGGCCATATGAGTCTGCTCGGCGGGTACTCCGAGCAGACTCATCACGTCCGCAACCGTCGCCCCCTCGGCCACGTCGATTTCGAAAGGTGAGCCGCTCTCCCCTTCCGGAATGTAGCGACGTAGCGAGGCGTTCAACCGCACCTGAATTCGCATCCGATGTCCCTCAAGGATGAGCTTCGGCGCCGCCACCCGTGCGAAGCCCACAGAACTCTTCGTAGTCGATGAGCTCGGTCACCGTGGGGTTCTCCCCGCACATCGGGCACTTTGGATCGTTGCGCAGCTTGTGGATGCGCAGCTCCATACTCAGCGTGTCGAAGTACGCCATTCGCCCGATCAGCGGCTTGCCCACACCGAGAATGATCTTCATCGCCTCGAGGGCCTGCACGCACCCGACCAGACCCGGCAGCACGCCCAACACCCCGGCTTCCTGACAGCTGGGCGCCGCGCCCGGAGGCGGGGGCTCGGGAAACAAGCAGCGGTAGCAAGGTCCGCGACCGGGATAGAACACCGAAGCCTGGCCTTCGAACTGGAAGATGCTGCCGTGAACGTTCGGGATGCCCGCCATCACGCAGGCATCATTGACCAGGTACCGAGTCGGGAAATTGTCGCAACCGTCGAGCACGACATCGTAGTCCTTGATGATGTCCATGATGTTCTCGGACGACACCCGGGTCTCGTAGCCGATGACATTGATGTCCGGATTGAGCGTGTTGATCGTCTCGCGTGCCGACTGCACCTTCGACATTCCCACCCGCTCGTTGTTGTGGATGATTTGGCGCTGCAGATTGCTCATGTCGACGACATCGTCGTCGACCAGCCCGATCGTTCCGACGCCCGCAGCGGCGAGGTAATAGGCAGCCGGCGAACCCAGCCCACCCGCACCGATGAGGAGCACCTTCGCTTGCAGCAGCTTCGCCTGCCCCGCCTCTCCGACCTCGGGGAGGATGAAGTGCCGATCGTAG
>JANQHZ010000160.1 GCA_028282445.1 Candidatus Binatia bacterium
GCGCCTGCGCCGAATGCGAAGGAGAATGCGTTGTACATCCGCTCGGCCAACCCGTCGCCGCTCTGGTCGATGTATTGGCGCGGCGGAGGATGGAGGTGATCGTCCAGGCGGGCTCCGCTCGGGGCCATCGCCCAGACGACCGACCGTTGTTCGTCGGTCAGACGGATCGAGATGTCGCGCAGAAAGGCGGTGTAGAGCTCGCAGGCGCGTGCGTCTCCAACCGCCGCGGCGAGGCGGGTCTTGACCTGCCCAGGCTCGGGGTACTTGGCCATGATTACGAGGACTTCCACGCTAGACCGCCTCGAACGGTTGCGCTCAATCGCCCATCGACGCGCCATCGACGCGCCGCCGGCGATCAGCTGCGATCGTTGGAGCTACGTTGCTCGAGCACGGCTCGAAGGTCTTCGAGGTCGTGCTCGAGGTCGCGATTGCGGCGGGAAAGACTGACGACGTAGGCGAGGACGCCGACCCAGACGACGGCGAAAGCCGCAAATAGAAAGGAGAGGTTCATCGGTAGTCCTCAGACGCCGGTGACGAGCACACGGTTGCGAAGATCGTCGACCTGGTCCTCGAGATAGGCTGTGCGGATGCGAAGGCGCAGCAGCCAAACGAAGAGCAGAAAGAAAGCCAGCAGGCAGACCATCAAGGTGATCCGCATCATCGGGTCGGTCAGTCCGCTATCGCCTTCCTTGGTGACGACCACGGCGGGATGGATCCCACGCCACCAGTACACCGCTCGGTTGACCAAGTAGAGGTCGACCACACCAGAGACGCCGAGGATCGCGGCCATGACCGCCCCTTGGTTCGGATCGGTCGCGAGGTTTCGCAACAACAAGTAAGCGGCGTAGATCATCCACAGGATGAGAGTCAGAGTGAGGCGCGGATCCCAGGTCCACCAGGTCCCCCAGATCGGCTTGGCCCAGATACAGCCGGTGGCGAGCCCGAGCGTGCAGAACAGCAGGCCGAGCTCGGCCGACCCCGTAGCGATGTGATCCCACTTGCGATCTTTCTTCCACAGAAACAACAGGCTGGTGACGCCGACGATTCCAAACGCAGCGAAGGTCGGTAACCACATTGCGAGATGCACGTAGAAGATGCGTTGCACCGGTCCCTGAAACGCGTCGTTGGGTACCGCGATGAACACCATGTAGAGTGCGGTGAGCATCGACAGGATCACCGCGGCCGGAGCGAGTAGATCGGTGATCGGCGTCGTTTTGGGGGTGTTGGCTGTCATCCCGTCACTCCGAGACAGCATATTCGAAGGTCAGCCAGCCGACAACCAGGAAGGTTAGGTCGAACGCAAGCGTCAATTTGAACCAGTGCGACACCTGTGACAACGAGCCGCCCTCCATCAGCACACCGGTGGTTTCGACGGCTGCCAGGAAGAGCGGTGAGGCTAGCGGTAGCATGAGGATCGGCAACATGATCTCGCGGGCCCGCGTGCGCAGGGAGATCGCCGAGAAGAGCGTGCCGATCGCTGCGAAGCCGAGCGTCGTCGGTGGGGCGACGAGGCACAATCGGCCCAGCGTGTGCGCGAACGGTAGGTTGAAGAAAAAGATGAAGAGCGGGATCAGGAACGCCTCGGCGACGAGCAGAAGGAGGAAGTTGACCAACGTCTTCGCCAAGAAGATGGTGCCGCGGTCGATCGGCGCCAGGAGCAGCGCGGAAAAGCAGTCGTTTTCGCGCTCGCGCAGTAGCGAGCGGTTGATGGCGCTGGTTCCGGAGAAGATGATCGCTACCCACAGCACACCCGGTGCCGATTGTTCCCGCATTGGATGAGTCGGATCGAATGCGAAGCTGAGGACGAGCAACAGCAGGGTGCCGAGCAGGAAGAGCGAGGCCAGGGTCTCCTTGGTGCGTAGCTCGAGTAGCAGGTCCTTCCAGAGTAGAGCCCACATGAGGTCAGCCGTCCCGTTCGAGCGCGGCGAGTAGCCGACTTTCCAGTGCGCTGCCATTGTCCCCGGCCAAGGGCCCGCTCCATTCAACCCGGCCTCGGGCCAAGAGGACGGCGTGATCGCACAAGACGCGGCCCTCCGCTACGTCATGGGTGGTTACCAGGACCGTAGTGCCTCGTTCGCGCAACTCGCCAACGATCGCGTAGAGGGTCTCACGCGCGGCGACGTCGAGGCCCGTGGCCGGCTCGTCGAGCAAGAGCAGCTTCGGGCCTTGCAAGAGAACCCGAGCCAGTGCGCAGCGCTGTTGCATGCCGCGGGAATACGTCCTCACCGGTCTGCGTGCTACGCCGCGTAGACCTACGCGCTCGATGGCGGCGTTGATGCGGGCGTTGGCGTCGCCGATTCCGTACAAGCGTGCGGTGAAGAGCAGGTTCTCGATCGCGTCGAGGTCGCCGTAGAGATGCGAGTCGTGTCCCAGGACAGCGATTCGGCTGCGCAGCTCGATGCCATCCTCGGCGGGGTCGAGCCCTAGTACGGTGAGCTCTCCGGAGGTCGGCAGGAGGAGGTTTGCGCACAGCCGCAGCAGGGTCGTCTTGCCCGCTCCGTTCGGCCCCATCAGCGCGGTGGAGCTGCCGGGCGCGATATCCAGCGTTACAGCTTCGAGTGCGCGCACACGGCCGAAAAGGCGTGAGACGTCTTTTAGTTGAATCGCGTTGTCCACTCGGCTCACCGAGGACCGGTTCGGCCGGTCGCTGCCCCGTTTCGCGCCGAGCGCGTCGAACGCCGGCTACGGATGGGAGCGAACGGACGGGCACGGCGCTTTTCTTTTCGAACCTCGTCGCTTATCAGCATTGTGATGATTCGGCCATTGCTGGGTGTCCTTTCGCTGTCGCTCCTCTGCGGCTGTCATTCGGCTCGCGAGTCGGTGGCACCGCCGCGTCGCTTGGCGGTGATTCACAACGCCATCGATTTCGGCATCGGGCCGTCGACTTTCTTCGTCGTCAGCCGGGTCGATGGCGCGGTCGTGCACCGAAAGTTCAACCGCGATCCAGTGGTGGAGGTCGAGCCGGGCCGGCGTGAGCTCGGGATCCGCTACTACTCCGAGGGGTTTCTCGAAGAGCGGAGCGGTGCGGACGAGTGCCGGATCTCCCTGGATGCTCGTCCGGGGGTGGCCTACTACCTGGAGGGCGCGGTCGAGGGGCAGTCGTGGCGGGCGCGCCTGGTCGAGGCTGACGGCAGCAACGAATT
>JANQHZ010000173.1 GCA_028282445.1 Candidatus Binatia bacterium
CAGCGGTGCGAAGTCCACTGCGCAACCGGCCGTCGTATCCGGAAGCAAGTCGATCGCGACTTCGTAGGTTTGCGCGGCAGCCGTTTGCACTGCCATGGCAAGAACCAAAGCCATAGCTAAGGTCCGAGTCGCACGTCCCATCCACCCAATACCACCCTGTTTCACCGCGAATCCCCTCTTCGCCGCAGCGGCGAGATCGCCTCGATTGCCGCAACAGCCAATGGAAAAGTCGACACTCCTGGTTTCCTACACACTCCCGGTCAGCAGAGACCGCGGTCTCGAAGCAACCACGCCGGAAGCCGACGGGCGCATCGAGAGCAACCGCTGAGGCCTTAGCCGCTGCGTTGAGGCACCGGGGTACATCGCCATCGAGCGGAGGATAGAGGACAGTGGGGGGTGGGGCGAGTGCATTTTTCTGATGCTCGTATTCTGCGTGCTGAAGAAACCCGCTGCGCTCTGGGTCCTTGCATCGATAAGACAGTTCCAAAACAACCGAAACATTGAAGATCGAGGCGTCGAATTGGCCGCTTAGGCGAATCAGGCCGGGACGCTTCTTCGCGGGTGCCATGGCGCAGGCCGTATTTCAGTTGGCTTCCCGGGCGCGTAACCTCGGAGGTGAACCAGATGCGTACTCGCGCATCGTCGCTCGCCAAAGGCAGAGCGGATCCCCCGAATACAAATCGCAACGGAGTCGATGATCATGGCCGAGCAAGCTCTCACCTACCTCATCACCGGAATCAACGACGACAAGTCGCTGGCAACGGCGGTCGCCGACCGGCTGGTGGCAAACGGGCACCGGCTCGTCTGCACCGGTCTAGGTCCCACCCCTCATCACGGCGATCTCTCGGAACGCGCCGGATCGTTCCTCGAAACGACCTACGCATCGTTCGAGCGCACCGTCGCCGAGCGCTACGGAAACAGCGCGACTACACTGCCGCTCGACGTCACCCTCGAACCCAGCATCGACGACGTGGCGCAGCGACTGCGCGACGACGGCACCGCGTTAGCGGGAGTCTTCCACTCGATCGCGATGGACAAGACGATTCGCGCCGGAGCGGTCAAGCCGCTGCTCGAGGTGACGCTCGAGGAATTCAGCAGCGCGATGCAAGTGTCGGCGTACTCGCTGATCTCCTTGACGCGCGGGCTGCTCAACGCCGGAGTGCTCGCCGAGCGCGCCTCGATCGTGGCGGTCAGCTACCGCGGCGCGGAGTTCGTCACGCGGCACCCGTACAAGAACGTCGGTGTCGCCAAGGCCGCGCTCGAGCGCATCATCAAGGAGCTGGCCGAAGAGCTCGGCCGCAGCCACGCGATCCGCGTCAACGGCGTACGCTTCTCACCCTACACCGGCAGCAAGGCGGGGGGCGCCATCCCCGGTCTGGTGGAAGCGGAGCAAATGTGCGACGAGCTGAGCCCGCTCGGCAACGCCAGGCCCGACGACCTCGCTGCCGAGGTCGCCTACCTGCTGACACCGGAGACTCGGATCACCGGCGACGTGCGCAACGTCGACGGCGGCTACCACATCCGCGGCTGAGCGGCGGCGCATTCGTCAACGGCACCGCACCGCCCGGACCGCGTGCCGCAATGCCGGTGCGGTGCCATCAATGAAGCTCCCTTAATCACTGTGATCGCAGCCGGCGTTTCGGCTGTACATGCGCGGAGGCCGGCGCGTAGTCGCCGCATCGCTCTTCCATACGATGAGCAACGTGAGCTGGATGCTCTTCCCCGTCATGGGGTCACACTACGACCCGATGGTCACCGCCGTGATTCTGGCAGTTCTGGCTACGATCGTGGTTGGCAAGGCCGGCAACGCAGGAGAGCTCAGATAGTACGGACGCACTCCGGAAGTCTCTCCGGACCAGACATACGTGCAGAAACACATCGACCAGCTGATTCAGTTGATCGTCGATCGCTTGCAGGCGCGGCCGGCGGGGACGGGGCGACCGTTTTTGGTCGCGATCGACGGCCGCAGCGGCGCCGGCAAGTCGACGATTGCCAGACGTCTTGTACAACCGCTCGACGCGGCACTGGTCTGCGCGGATGACTTCTATGCCGGCGGGACGGGAGTTCGTTCACGCGCCCCGGAAGAGCTCGCCGCTCTATGCATCGATCGTCATCGCATGGCGACCGTATTGGCGCAGTTGAAGGCCGGACGAGCAGCGGAATACAGACCTTTCGACTGGGAACGCTTCGATGGTCGATTGTCAGCGTCGCCCGTCCGCATCCGTCCGAAGCCGGTCGTGATTGTCGAGGGCGTATACACAAACCACCCCGATCTCCGAGAACTCATCGACTTTTCGGTTCTTGTGCGTGTATCCACCGCAGAACGCGAACGCAGGCTACTTCGGCGAGAGGGGACGCTCACGGAGTGGGAACGACAATGGCATGACGCCGAAGACTGGTACCTTCACTCTGATGCAAAGCTCGAAGATTTCGACATCGTAATCGACAACCAGTGACGCCAGCTGCGGGATGAGGATTATCGAGAGCTGGAGCAGCCGAAGCCCTTGGTAGGCCCTAGAGGTCCGGCCGAAAAATGGACTCCGGCTGCAAATCGCCATGCATCCGCGATCGCTGCGTCGCGAAACGCTCGACGTACCAAGAGATACGAACTCACACTTCACTCCTTGCGCTCCCGGCGCCTGCCGATTTTCGCCTCGAAGCCGTTTTCCGGCCAGACCTCTAGCCCGCGGGGTTC
>JANQHZ010000188.1 GCA_028282445.1 Candidatus Binatia bacterium
CGCTCTCGTGTCCACGACCTACAACTATTCGTTCAACCGTCCCTCGTCGAGTGAAGACATCGGGATGAGGATCTACAATACCAATCAGAACCAGATCGACTTGAGAGACGCCGTCTTCACCGTGAGCCGGCTGCGCGATGACGAGGCATTCGGATTCGGTCTGGTCATGGAGTTCGGCCGCACCGCTGTGCAAGGTAACGGCACCGACTACGGCTTTATCGACGACGACGACAACCGGGCATTCGACATCCGGGAAGCCTTCCTGGTCTGGAACACGCCGATCGAGGTCCCAGGTGGCGGCAACATCTCGGTCAAGGCAGGTAAATTCGTGACCCTGCTCGGCTGGGAAATTCTGCTCGATCCGCTCAACGGCGCCTACAACGACAACGTCACTCTGTCGTTCCTTTCAGGGTTCTCGATTCCGTTTACCCACACCGGTGTTCTGCTCAACGTCCCGATGTTCGACGACATGTTCGACCTGAGCCTCGGTATCGTGAACGGCAACGACGTGGTGAAGGACAACAACTCGCCGAAGACCCTTCTGGCCGGACTCGGCATCGCGCCGCTGGACAACCTGGAATTCTACATCGCCGGTACCTACGGCGGTGAAGAGGATCCGCTCGCCGATGGCGGTGCCGGAGCAGGCTCCAAGACTGGCATCCTGACCGCCAACATGTTCTTCCAAGCCACAGACTCCTTAGCATTTGTCTTGGACGGTACCTGGGCCGACGTGGACAGGACCGGTCTCCCCGCCGACAATGATGACGGTGTTCGCTTCGGTTCAGGGAACTGGTACGGCGGTGGCGCGTACGCGATCGTCAACCTGACCGAAGACCTGCAATTCACATTCCGTGCCGAGGTCTTCGACGATCCGGATGGCATCAAGACTGGCCTTGTGAACGGCGCTACCCTTTGGGAAGTCAGCCCGACTCTCACCTACTGGCTCAACGACCACCTGATGTTCCGAGTTGAGTACCGGCACGACGAGTCGAGCAAGCCGCTCTTCCCGGCGCGCAACGGTCAAACCTGGAGCGGGCAGGACGTCATCTCCACCGAGTTCCTGCTGACGATCTAAGGATCAGCTCCGCAGATTCGGGTCGCCGCCCGTCGCCTCCGCCGCCAGCCGGCCGGGCGTCGAGGCGGCGACCCTGCCTCCGGCAGATCCCGATGCCGGAAACTTCCCGACGGCAGCGCCTCCAGAGGATTTGACCTCTAGGCGCTGCCGCATCCGGTCTTGGGCACGCCGCGTGGTCCGACGGGCGCAATCTCGGAGGACATCGAGCCGCCCCGCCTCGCCTGTGGTATCGTCGCAAGACGCCGGCGAAACTCGCTAGTCGCTTTCGGTAAGGGTGACGACCGTGTTTCGGGCGTTGGGTCATGAAGACACGTAACGACGATACCGAAGCGTTCATCGCCTATCTCGAGCGTCGCGCTCCGCGCGCGCTGACCATCGCGCAGATCGCGCACGAGCTCGGGATCGAGCGATACGATCGAAAAGCGCTCAAGGCTGCGCTCGAGGATAAAGTCGCCGCGCGCACGCTCGGGCGCTCCGGCAAGACCAAGTACTACTGGGCGCCACAGGTGCGGGAAGTTGCCCCGAGTCGCGGCCCGCAGGGTCGTCGACGCGACGCTCGGGAAGCGCGCGGCGCCCACGTCCCGGATCGAGTCGAAGGGCGCTACTCGCGGGTTCGAGCCGGTTACGGATTCGTCGAGGTGCTCGGCAATGCGGCGGCAAGATTCCACCGCGACATCCTCATCCCATCCGGGATGGAAGGTACCGCGATGCACGGCGATCGCGTCGCGGTGGAGATCGAGCGTTTCGATCCCGCGACCCATCGATCGAGCGGTCGCGTGCTCTCGGTCGTGGAGAGCGTCCACGAGCGCATGATCGGGAGTCTGGAGTCTCACGTCCGCGGATGGCGGTTGATTCCCCACGATGAGCGATTGCCGTTGGTGGACATCCTTGGCGGGGTGGAACCTGGGCCAGGCGATGCAGGGGCGATCGCCGTGGTGCGGCTCACTTCGCCGCCAACGCCGACGCGCGCGCCGCGCGGCGAGCTCGAGCAGGTGATCGGCGACGAGGACGATCCGGAAGTCCAGTTCCTGACTGTCGCGTTCGAGTTCGGCCTGCGAGTCGAATTCCCCGAAGCGGCCGTCGCCGAAGCCGAGAAGCTCCCGATCGATCCGGTGGCGAGCGACATCGAGGGTCGCGAAGATCTCCGGGACCGGCGTTTCGTAACCATCGACGGCGCCGATGCGCGCGACTTCGACGATGCGTTGTGCATCGAGACGCTCGGCGAGACCCGACGCGTTTGGGTAGCGATCGCAGACGTCGCTCATTACGTCCGGCCCGGCACCGCGCTCGACGAGGAGGCCGCACGGCGCGGCACGAGCACCTACTTCCCCGACCGCGCGATCCCGATGTTGCCGACGCGGCTGTCGAACGAGTTGTGCTCGCTCAATCCCGACCGAGACCGACTCGTCGTGGTCGCCGAGATGGACTACGACCGCCTCGCCAGGCGCATCGGAGCGCGATTCTACCGGGCGGTGATTCGATCGAAGGCCCGACTCACCTACGACCAGGTGGCGGCGTGCCTCACTTCCGGAAAAGCCGTCGACCCCAATGTGCCGATGGTCGAAGACCCAAGCCTCGTTAGGGACTTGCGGGCCATGCGTGAATTGATGCTCGAACTGTATTCGAGACGTGTGGCCGCCGGTGCGCTCGACCTCGATCTCCCCGAACCGGTGGTCGATCTTTCCGACGAGGGTCGCTGCGTCGGGTTGCGGACGCTCGAGCGCAACGACGCCCATCGCATCGTCGAGGAGCTCATGCTGGAGGCGAACTGTGCCGTCGCGAGCTATCTCGGGGACTCCAAGGTGGCTTTCCCCTACCGCATCCACGAGCCGCCGGATCCGGCCGACATGGACGAGCTCAACGAGTTCCTGGTTCGCTTCGGCCTGCGCATCGAGGTCGAGGATCCCGTGCGCCCGCGGCACGTCCAAGCGCTACTCGACCGCCTGCGCGGGCATCGTTTGGAACGCGTGCTGTCGCGCCGCTTGCTGCGCTCGCTGACCCAAGCGCAATACTCGGCGATCAACAGCGGCCACTTCGGTCTGGCGTTTCCCACCTACTGTCACTTCACCTCGCCGATTCGGCGTTACCCGGATCTGCTCGTGCACCGCCAGCTTGCTCGCGTCTTCGACGGTACGGCTGCCCCCGCTGCCGACGAGAACGAGGCGGTCGAGGCGGCCGCGGTGGCGAGCTCGCAGTGCGAGCGAAACGCGATGGACGCGGAGCGTGCGATGCTGGATCTCAAGCGAGCCGAGCTGATGCTCCAGCACATCGGAGAGCCCGAGCCGGGCACTGTCGTTTCGATTGCGCGCTTTGGGTTCTTCGTCGAGCTCGATGCCTATCCGCTCGAGGGGGCGGTGCGCATCCAGGAAGTCTCGGACGATTTCTACGAGCTGGTCGAGTCGGGCGACGCATTCCAGGGCGTGCGCACTCGTCGGGTCATCGCAGTTGGCGACCGAGTCGTGGTCGAGGTGACCAACGTGTCCTTGCCACGGCGGGAAATCGACTTCGCTTTGCTCGAGCATACGGAGGACGAATCGACGGCGCGCCATCGCTCGAGCGGAAGCAACCGTTACGCCGTACGCACCCCGCGCGGACGCCGGCGGCGTTGAAGGAAGATTGATGAGCTCGATCCTGCTGACGATGCTCGTGTTGGTTCTCGCGATAGGGGCGATCGGCCTCGTGTCGGAATTACCGAAGGTGCTCAGCCACCACATCAACCAACCGGTCCAGCGCCGTCGTCGCGAAGCCGCCCTCCGCCGCAAGCTGGTTAAGGGCATCGCCATCGGGTTTGTCGCCCTCGCGATTGCCTACGCGGGTCTCGTCGCGATGGGATTCTACTAGCTTCGAAAGAAGAATGGTTTTCACCACCGAGGCACGAAGACACGAAGAGGAATCGGGTGGTAAGTGTCGGTGGTGAATAACAGGCTGGGCGCGGCCGACTTCGATATCGATCCCGCGGATGTGCCGACCGCGTTCGCGCGGGCTTCTCAAGCCGGAGAATGAGCCGTTTCGTCGTTTGTCGACGGCGGTGTGGAGTGTGCGCCGCGGCGGAAGCCCATTGGCGCGTGGTCGGGTGTCTTGCGCGTCTGGTGTTCGCAGATTTCTACGCACTCTCCACAGTGCAGACAGTGGTTGGCCGCGGGCAAGTCGTCGAAAGCGAGACCGCCGGGCGAGGGCAGGAGCCGATCGAGGTGGCGCGGGTCGAGCTCGGCGGGGCAAATCGTCTCGCACGCCTTGCACTCCGTGCAGTGCGCGCTCTCGTCGAAATCGATGCCGATCAGAGAGTTGGTCTGCACCACCGAGTAGTAGAGGCCGATCGGACATACCTTGCGACAGAAGGACCACCGCCAATAGCGTCCGTGCAGAACGGCGGCCGCGATGACTGTAGCGGTGGCGGCGAGCGCGATGCCGATCGCGCCTCGGTCGCCGCTCGCGAAGACCCGTGGGGACGTCCACCACAGCACTACCGAGATGGCGAGCAGGGCGGCAAAGCCGGCGAGCGCTGTCCATGCCCGTCGGCGTTTGGACGCATCCTTGGGGTGGGCGTCGATGCGATCGGCGAGGCGCGATAGCTGGCCGACCGGGCAGCCGAAGCCGCAGAACATCCGTCCGGCGGGAATGTTGACCAGGAAGGTCACGATATAGAAGCTGACGATACCGACGATCGCCGCCGCCAGGCCGCGCGCGAGGTCGACCTGCTTGCCGAGCGCCCAGTGGTCGCCGCCCCACAGATCGACCCGGGCGAGCCCGCTCAGGGGCACGGCAAACAGGACCGCCAGCGTGATGCTCATGGTAACGGCACGGTAGTGCCGGTAGCGATGCTGGTTGCCGAGAGCGACGCGCAGGATCCGGAAGCGCGAGGCTTTTCGATCGAGGCTCATGGGAAAACGGTACGCCTCGGTGGGGGAGTGTTCCATAGGGGTCCCGTTCGAGGCCGCGCCTATGCGGCACGAGGAGGATGGACAGCGGGCCCGCGATCTTGTGTGATCTCGCCATGAGCGTAACGAGTCGAGAACAGGTCAAAACGAGCGGACGGCGAGGGCGGCGGTTCTGGGAGCCGGTCGCCGACGATTACGACGTCGTGGTGGTCGGAGCCGGCCTGGGTGGACTGGTCACCGCGGCGTTGCTGGCGCGTGCCGGCAAGCGGGTGTTGGTGCTCGACGGTCACTATGTCGCCGGGGGCAACGCCACGATCTTCCGGCGCAAGCGGTTCGAGTTCGACGTCGGGATCCACTATCTCGGCGACTGTGGGCCGAACGGAACGATCCCCCGCATTCTGCGTGATTGCGGCGTCGAGGACGTCCGATTCCGGCCAATGGACACCGACCTCGAGGTCATCACCTTTCCCGACTTCGACTTCTCGATCCCACGCGACAAGGCGACCTTCCGCGAGCGCCTGGTGGAAAGATTCCCGACCGAACGCCGGGGCATCGATCGGTACTTTCGCTTTCTCGATCAGGTCGACCGGATGCAGGCCGCGACCAAGCAGTCCAAGTGGCGCCAGCTGTTGGCGGTCGCGAGATGCCCGTTGGTCGTGCGCTACATGTCCAAGACCTTTGGAGAATTCCTCGATTCCTGCACCGACGACGAACAGCTCAGGGCGATCCTAACCGCGCAGAACGGCACCTACGCGATCGCCCCCGGACGCGTGTCGGCGATGCTGCACGCCGGCCTGCAAAATCACTACTTCGTCGACGGCGGCTGGTACCCGGAGGGTGGCGGCCAGGTGATGGCCGACCGGCTGGCCGACGCGATCGAGCGCAACGGCGGCGATATCCGCTTGATCTCGAAGGTGTCCCGGATCCACGTCGAGGATGGGCGCGTCACCGCAGTGACCTTCGCCAACAAGCATCTCGGTGAGACGACGGTGCGAGCTTCCGTGGTGGTCAGCAATGCCGACTTGAAGCGAACGGTATTCGAGCTCGTCGGTGCCGAGCACTTTCCGGAGAGCTTCACCAAGCGCATCGGCGACTTCGAGATGGCGTTGCCCCTGTTCGTGGTGTTTCTCGGCCTCGACATCCCGGCGTCCGACTTGCCGTACGGCAACAGCAACCGTTGGGTCTTCGACGACTACGACTTCGATGCCGAGTACGCTCGCGTCACCGACGGCGCGATGCCGCAAAAACCTTTCGTGTACATGGCCACCGCTTCGCTCAAGGACCCCGAAAACGCGCGCCTGGCGCCTGCGGGCCAGACCAATTTGCAATTGATGACGCTGGCGCCGCCGCAGCCGGAGGCATGGAACGTCACCGCCGAGGACGCCCACAGCGGCAAGTACGAAGCCAGCGAGGGATATCAGTACGCCAAGGCGCAGCTGACGGAGAGGATCATCCAACAAGCGGAGAAGGCGATTCCCGGTTTGTCGGAGCACATCGTCTTCAAGGAAGCGTCGACCCCGCTGACCCACACTCGCTACACCGGTTCCACGGGCGGGACGTCGTACGGAATCGCGGCGACTCCGGGGCAGTTCCTCGACAAGCGCCCCTCCGCTCGTACCCCCGTCGAGGGCCTGTTCCTGGCCGGTGCCTCGACCCGTTCCGGCCACGGCATCGTCGGTGCCATGCAGTCGGGCGAGGTCGCGGCGGCTAGGGTTCTTCGCTTCGCGAAGAAAGACGCCGCGACCTGAGCGACGCGGATGGGATGCGAGACCGTCTGCGAGGGGTCACAGGGAAACGTCCCACTGCAGGCGCCACCTCCAGGCATCCTCGGAGCCGGTTTCGTTGTCGTTGGTGTCCAGCCAGGTCAGATCGGTGCTCAGCTTGCAGCGATGGCCGTTGAAGAACCAATTGGCGCCGATCGCGATTTCGCTCTGATCCTGGCCGGGATCCTCCGACTCCACCAGGGCGACGCGGGCCGCCAGCTCTAACGGCTCGGGCACGATTTCGAAGAGCCCGTGAAAGAAGTAACCGGCTTGGGCGTAGCCGCCGACGATGTTCGTGTAGCGGTCCAGGGTGCGATCCTCGAGTCCCTTCCAGTGAATCTCGGAGTTGAACGCGAAACCACGGTGCTGGTAGGCGCCTTCGATCAGCGCCTGGGCGACTTCGTAGCGCTTGGAGTCGCCGGGCTCGAAGCCCGGTAACTGACCTCCACCGCTGGTCGAGAAGCGAGTGGACGCGCCGCGATAGCTTACGAACCCAAGTGCCAGCGATCCGGCCGCCAGCTCGCGTCGCTCGATGTCGGTCGATGAATAGTCGAAATCGCGGCCCATGAAGTTCCACTGGTAGCGGCCGACTACCATCGGGCGATCGGAGCTCTTGCGACTTCCCTCGCGGCCGTCGCCCACGAAGACGCCGAGCGCGTACCGCGAATCGAGGGCGCTGTCGGGAAAAAGACGGCCGACCGCGGCGCCCCCTTCCTGGCGATCGACGGTGAAGACGGTGTTGACGATCGACCGATCGACCAGGGTCTGACTTCCGGACGACTCCACTCGCTCCCGGCTGTAGAGCACCTTGTACTGACCGATTCTCAAGCCGAGCTCCTGCCACGGTTGGATCATGGCGCGCAGATCGAGCAGGCGGCCGTCGCGCAGATCGTGTTCCCAATAGAACGACAGCCACGGTCGCCAGACGTGCCCGCCGAGCTTGACGCGTGCCCTGAAAACGTCGAGGTCGTTCTGGTTCGC
>JANQHZ010000207.1 GCA_028282445.1 Candidatus Binatia bacterium
CTCAGCCGCCACCGCGAGATCGACGTTCGCCCGAGGATTACCAGCCGCAAGGATCAGTCCGATGTCCATGCGAAAGGGAAATCACATTGCACCGGCCCGCGCGAACCAATCGCGCGTCAGGAACAATTCAGGGCTCAGGGCCCAGGCGAGGCGGTTCCCGGAGCGGGAGTCCACCACCCCTGGCCCTCCCCTCAATGCGCAAAGAACTTCTACCACAGTCACTGGGTCCGCAAAGCGGACATATCAAAACAGAAGAAAACGGAGACCGGTCGGGCTTGGCCCGACCGGTCGAGCCCACCGGAGCGCGATGCGCGCACGGGGGCAATTTTCGAAACAGAGGCACAGAGGCACAGAGAGTCCAGGGGCGGCGAGACCTCCACGATCGATCCTGAACTTCATCGAAAATGAGATCGACGGTCCCGCCGGTTCGGCGAGCTCGCGCTTCTCGTCTCGGTGTCTCGGTGCCTTTGTGGTAAATCACTATCATTCTATCAACGCTAGATCTTTCGATTCATCCGTCGCAGCCGTTCAGCGCTCGGTTGACCGCCTGGATCAGCTCATTGATGGCAATTTCGCCGTTGCCGTTGCCGTCGCCCAGGATGCAGTCGTCGACGTCGCGATTTCCGAGGGCGATATTCACCATCGTGATCAGCTCGTTGATCGACACCGTGCCATCGGCGTTACAGTCTCCCGGACAGGTGCTCTCGCCCGGCGTAGGCGTCGCGGTTGGCTCGAGCGTCCTCGTTGCGGTGGCCATCGGCGTCGGAGGCAGAATGCGAGTGCCACAGGTGCCTCCGTCGCAGTCGTCGTCTTCGACGCACGACTCACCGGCATCATTGCCGTCTTTGCAGATCAATCCTGTCGAAGCGCAAACCGAACCACCGCACTGCGCGTCGTTCAAGCACGGTTCGCCGCGATTCCGCCCGCTCTCACAGACACGCTGGGTGCCGAGGCACATGGCTCCGTCGGAGCAATTGAAACCAACGTCGCAGCCCTGGCCTTCGGCCGCCCCGCCGCCGCAAGCCCCGTCGATACACGTCCCGCCAATACACTCGCAGGCCAATCCATCATCGGCTCCGCCACTGCAAATCGCCTGGGCGATGACGCAGATACCGCCGGGGCAGTCCACATCTCCGGAGCACATCTCGCCGTCGGCACTACCGCCGGAGCACAACGCCTCGCCCGTCTCGATGTCGTTGCGTTGGATCTGACCACTCTGCACCGTCACCTCGGCAAACGACATTCCGTCGATAAGGATCTGCACCATGCTGCCTGGGATAGCGCTATCGGGTGGACTTGCCGGTCCATCCTGGGTCGCCTGCGAGACCGCGATGCGCAACGCATAAAAGTCGGGTCGCAGTGCATCCGAACCAATTGTGAACGAATCCAGGGTCACGTCCCCGCTACGAGCCACGACGATCGAACCAGTCCTCGGTTGCCCGCTGATGCTAACCTGCCCGTAAACCACCGAATCCGGCTGGCTGATCGCCGCTGACACGGGGAGAACGCCGACCGCGAGAGCGGCCGCGGCGATAGCCGCCAAGATCGGCCAGCTCATCGCGAGATCTAGTCTGCTCTGCAACGTAGTCATTCGGCCCCCTAGTACGCGTAGGTGTTGAAGAACATCAGGATATCGCTGATACCCTGGCCATCGCGTCGATTGCCGTCTGGATCTATGATCAGTCCGTCATCCATCAACCGTCCGTAGATCAGACGGTTGAGCCCCTCATCCGCAGGGTTGAGCAAATCGACGCCCGGTATGAACAACATCCAACGCGTGTTCCAGACCGACCGACCGATGGCACGGCTCTCGACTGCCACCTCTGAATCAGGAAAGGACTCTCCTGCATGATGCGCCCGGAATGGTCGGTATCGGCGCACGTCACCCAACAGGTCACCCGGATCACTCAGCGGACTCCAGTCTTGGTCCTCGAACTGGTCGGTCAGCTCGAACGGTGCCGGGATGACCTGATCAACCACCGCCCATTCCCGGGTTGAGCTGTCGCCCGAAACCGGCGAGCGCAACACGTCGGAGCCGGTCGGAATCAGATACACCCTGGGCGTGTTGGCGAGACCCGAATCGTTGTAATCGCTGAACCAAACTCCGACCGAGCGCACTTTGGTCGCAAAATTGGCAGCCGAGTACGCACTGTCGCCGCCGCCCAACGGCCAACCGAAGAAGTTCAAACCGGTCGTAACCGTGGTGGGGATCGGAATCGCGAGGCCCGGCAATTCTCCGGGCCAGTCGCGGGGCGGTTCCGCAAAACGGCGGAATTCCTCGATCTCGTAGAGATTCGGCACGCGAAACTTGGCAAGCTGTCTCCGCCACTTGCCGTTGGTTTCTTCGCTCAAGCGAAAGAGCTCTTTGCGCAGGGAAAATCGGTTCTCTTCGTTCTGAAGATTATCGAAACCGAGCTGGGTCCGGTGTCGCGCAAAGTTGCTATTCATCTCGGCCAGTTGATTCGCGAGCCCGGGGGGTCCGGCGATCGGCTCGCCACCCCTGAATTCACCGAGACTACGCTGTCGAACGATATTGGTGAGGAAGTCACGCCCAGGAGCCACATCGCCATTGGCCTTCAGGAGATTGGTCTCGTAGTCGTACGCCGCGGCGGCCAGGTAGACGTAGAGCGATGCGTAGTCGAGCTGCGCTCTGTACTTCTGCAGGGCCTCGCCTCGAAAGATCCGAAACGCCATATCCTTGTACCGCGCATCCTCGACCTTGGCCGCCGTCTTCTTGCGGAAGGCCACGAGCGAATCCATGAGCCTGATCCCCTTCGCCAAGATCGCTTGCAGCTTCGCCTGCGACTGACGCACGGCCTCTTCGAGACGTAGCGCCTCCGCGCGCAGAGCCGGTTCGCGGCGCACCTTCTCAGTCAGTGCGCCCAGGAGGTCAAAGATCTTTCTATCGTTCTCTAGACCCTGCAACTGGATCGATGTCGCGCTCGCAGCCGCCTCCTTGGCTTGCTCGAATCCGAGTTGCGCGACGGTGGTTGCATCCATTGCCGCCTGAATCGTCGACTTGGTCGCAATACCGGCGACGATCAGAGCCGCACGAGCGCCGGACGTGGCATCGTTGCTGAAGCCTACGGTCTTCGGCAACGCCTCGACGCCCGCCTTGATCGCATCCCGGCTCTTCATCAAGTTGCGGGACAACACGAGCTCCGTCACCTTGGCGCCGCGGATCAGTCCGTTGAGCGTCAGGTCGCCGGCAGCTTGCTTGGTCTTGATCCTCAACTCTTCCGACGCGAATCGTTTCTGCGCGCGAATCGTCCCGACGTCGCACTCGATGTCACCGATCAGCTTCTTGTAGTTTGCGATACCTCGTTCGAGTTGCGCCATCGCCTGCAGCAGGTTCGAGCGCGCCATCTGCAGCTCGCCCGGCGACTCACGTGTCGTCCAGTTATCCGGCTTGACGCGCCCGAAGCCGCGATTCGAGATACTGACCGTCAGGCGTCTGGATTCGCTGACCAGGAGTCCGTCATCGTCGAACATGATCTTTGCGTTGGGATCGAAGCGGCACGTGCCACCCCCATCATCACATTTGTCGATCACGGGAACGGGCACATCGAGCGAGTACTCGACGGTGCCGACCCTGGCCAGATCTGGGTTGATACCGGTGATTTGCGAGACGTCGGAGACATCCCAGTTCCAAAGATCCGGCCCCTCATAGTTCGCGGGATACGTCGTGTCTCCGCCGTACGGTGACCCGAAAATCTCGACAAGCCGATTGTTGAAGTCGCGTTCCTGAGCGGCGACGTTCTCGCGGAACTGGTCTTGCGTATCCTGCGTGCGGCGGAGCAGCTCCGTCAGGTTGTTGGCATAGTCGAACACCGCCTTGGTATTCGCCAGGGCGTCGTTCGCCCTCTCCGCGATCTGCTCGTAATGCGTCTTACTGACGCGAAACGTGATCTCGCCAGGGTTCAGGTCAAAGGGCACGACGTTTTTCGCAAGGCCAAGGGGATTGAGTCCCTCGTCGACGATGTCCATCTGCCGCTGGACGTCGGTCGACTCGGAGACGATCTCGCCCAGCTCGGGGACCGTGGTCCGATCGATCTTCTCGATACCCGGCGGCTTGTCGCTCTGCGGCGGAAGGATCGCATTGCCCACCACCCAATCGAGGTACGCGCCGTGACCTGCCCGCCTCGCCCACTCGTCGACACCGAAGGCACGTTCGGGATCGGTGTCGGTATAGCCGGTGAACTGACCACTGGGATCGTCGACCCATTCGCGGCGGTAGGTGAGATCGACGATCTGAGATCCCGTCCGCGCACGCGCCGCCGCCGCCGATGCAAATCGGCGCTCATCGCTGAAGTCGACCTCGGTTTCGGAATTGCCGATCGCCACGGAGTCGGACCGTGGCACCCATACGAAATTCGGGTGTTGGAGCAAAAAGTAGTAGCCCTTAATGGCCGTGAGATAGTGTCCCCACGCGTCGCCATGACCTTGCGGGTAGAGGATCGCCGCGTCCTCGAAGGTGATTCCATCATCACCATTCTGGTCCGTGATGTCGTAGTTCAGCTTGTAGGCGATTTCACCGGTACTGCCGGTAAAGTTCCATTTGAGCCGATTGTACGTTGGAGACGGCCCGTCCGAATCGAGCCCGCGCAGGAGAATGAGCTCCTCGCTCAACTGAGAGTCGGGTGGCCCTTCGGTCTGATCCTGGAAAGCGAAGATCGACGGTGCCAACGTTCCAAATTGGCCGCTCGTATCGAATCCGATCGTCGGATCGAGTGCATCGCCGTAGGCTTCATTACCGAGCAACATGTAGAAGTCAGAGATACGTGCCGATACGTCGAGCAGCCGGTTGTTGACCGCGCCGATACTGAAGCCGCCATCCAGCGATAAGCCGACCGCCCGTTCTAGGACGGTCCCGTAGATCTCTGCCAGGCCGACGTTGTTCAAGTTGTCGGCGTCGTCAGAGATCGCGATCGGCCCCTCATAGCGCGACCCGATGGAGGTCAACGCGTTCGCGAACGTATCTACCGCTGAGGTGTGAAAGTCATTCGTACGCTGATCGAACGGGTTGAGCCCAGCAACGACGCGTGCCAGCCAGCCGCGAACCAATTGTGCCCGCGGATCGGTCGCCGAGCTCGGGGTGAGCGGCTCACCGGCCCAAACACTCGGAACGTCGATATTGTCGCAAACACCATAGCCCTCGTAGCGGACGAGCACGCAAGAGTCGGCCAACGTCCGCACGCCGCTGCCACCGATCGTGAAGTCCACCAACCCCTCGTCGGAGCCGAGGAGTTCCCACTCCGGGCCGAGCGGATCGGTAACCGGGATACTGCGGCAGTCTTTCTCCTTGAGCGCCGAGTACCATGTGAACGTGAACTGCGACGGATCACCCGCGAAGTCTCCACTGTGGCGAACGGTCGTGCGCTCATCGAAGACGTTGTCCGACTCGACGACGTGAACTTGGCCTTGATAGGGCCCGCAGGAACCGTCTCGGTCGTCACCGCAGTCCTTCTGACCATCGCCTATTCCGCATCCGACGCGAAGGATACTGAGCCCGACAGGATTGCCACCGGGGCGATTATTGAACGCCAAGGTCACGATCCCCGTGTCCTGGGCGAGTCCGGCTGTCAGCGCCTTCGAGGGGCTCTCCCGGTCCTCAACCGCCGGCCCCACGAGCGAGCCAGTCCCCTCCAAGCCGATCCACAGCCCGTCATCCGGATTTCCGTCCGAATCTGCATCGACGCCGTTTGGATTGCGGCTCTTCTTGAACAGCGCCTCGACGGCGTTGCGCCAATCCGGATCATCCGACAGCCCCAACAGCTCCATTTGCTCCTTCGGCGACATTATATTGGGCAGAAGGAAGGGCTCTCCAAATCCCGCCTCGGAGAAGAGGCCCTTGATGATCAACTTTCCTTGTTCCTGCGCCCCACCGCCGTCACCGTCGACACAAGCCTTGGTCGGCGAATAGCGAATTCGCCTCGAGATTCCAGGAGTCAGCGGCTTGTTTCCGTTATCACCGGCCACGATCACACGGTCGCCGAGACTCTGCGAAGTCACCATGTCCATCGGCAGAGCGGCAAGAGGCACGCAGCGCTCCGCCTCGAAGTCGTAGATGCGAACCAACCTGGTCAACTCGTTCGGCGGCTCATCTTGATCGGGCTCCGTAGTTGAGAAAGCCACTTCCGCGGTCGCTTGTCCCCTGATGTCCGGCAGGCCGTTCTTCGGCGTAGCCAGCGTCTCGCCAACCAACAGCGTGGGAACCGAGTCAGTTGGCCAAACGGCAGAATACGTGACGATCTGCTGCCCATCCTCGTCACCGATGAATGGGATACAGTCCCCGACCTCACTTCCCATCTCACCGTCACCGTCGAGATCGGCCTCGCCGACGTAGAAATCGGCACGCAATGGGTAGTCGAAGCGCGCCCGGATCGTACCCTGAGCACGGGCCCACCAGCCTTGCCAGGTGCCGTTCTGGCCAATCGCTGAGTAGTCCTTGAACAAGGCCTGGTTCGAGGGAGCCTCGCACAGGGGATCCTGGGCCCCCTGCAAGCATCCAAGCGAACCGGGCTGCGAGCATTCCTCAGGTGAAGGGGCGCAGGATGAGCTACAAGCCGTGCCATCGGGCGCCTTGATCAACTCGAGCGGAAAAGGAGGAAGGATATTCATGGTCGCGGTGTAAGGCACCGGTTGGGAGCCCCGGACGCGCGTGTCGTACTCGAACGCGTACGGGC
This sequence comes from Candidatus Binatia bacterium, assembly GCA_028282445.1. Lineage (GTDB taxonomy): Bacteria > Desulfobacterota > Binatia > HRBIN30 > CADEER01 > CADEER01. The sequence goes on from JANQHZ010000207.1 coordinate 6,687, forward strand.
CTTCCTGCTCGACCACTCGATAGGCCAACATCGCCCACTCGGGGTCGTCGCGATCGCGGTACTTGAGCAGTACGTACGGCTCCGAAAGTCCAAGCCGCTCGTTCAGGTCACTGCGCAGCGCAAACACGCCGTGAAAGGTATCTCCGGACCCAGGCACGCCCGTACTCGCCGGCACGAAATACCCGTGCTCCTCATTGGGGTTGAATCCCGACTCCTCGGGATCGTTCTGCACATAGATGTGTGCGTCCTGGAAGAACAGAGGAAACAGCCGCTCCTTCTGGACACAGGTACCGAACTCGGCGTCGTCCCCCTCGCCGATAAGGCAATCGGAGTCCGATTCGCAATAACCGCGAACCTCGGCACAGTGCCCGTTCGACCCCAGCTCGCTCGCGATGATGATCGTTGGTGCCGACTCCGGCCAGGAACATTCGTAACGCACGGGCAGCGTCGGCCAGCTTATGCCGATGTCGTTCTGCTGATACCAAACGACGACCATGTCATCGTCCGGAGAGTCTGCTGCGTCACGGTTCACCGGAAGAATCGGACCCGACCGTGTATCTCGATCGTACGCAAAGGGGTCGAAGCGGGCCAGGCGATTGACAACCCAACCGTTGCGGTTGTTGGGATCCCGGTGGGAATCGTTCACCAGGGCTTTGCCAATCTCGCACTCCGAGGTGGCTGCGACGAGCTGACCATCGAGGGGCTCACCCGCGGCAACCTCCATGCTACGAACCACCTCGAGCCGGTCCGGAAGCTCTTCCGCCTCGGCGTCGTAGAGGAGAACGGTGTATCCGGGTGCGGACGAATCGAAATTCTTGAAGTCGTCCGCCTCGGCTCCATTGTCCGTGTAAAGGATCTGGCGATAACGGTACGCGCCCGGATTCGCAACGCATTTTTGCGCACCCGAGCATCCAGCATCCGATCTGCAGGGCAGAGAATCGAGGCTACAACGCTTCGAGCGGTGCTCACCGCAAGGCACCGACGGCGCCCCGTCCCCTCGGCAGTCGGGTGAATTCTCACAAACCAGGAAGCGAAGATCGCCGTTCGGGCCACAGCGCAGGCCGTCGCTGAGCTCGAGCTCCACCGGCGCGCCGACAACGTGCGCCTGCGGCATCGCCGGCCACTCAGCCTTGCCACTCACAGGAGGGAGATACTCACCCTCTTCCCCGTCCTCACGCAGCCACTCGATGCTGCCAGCCCGAAACGCCCGGATCGGATATAGCATCGCGTTCTTCTCCGACCAATAGAAGCCCTCCATAGGCTCGACTAGGGGGCGGGAGCCGGAACGGGCCCCAAGCGGAGGCTCGATCGCCTCCCCCACGGTCCAAGCCTCATCTCCGGTCCATTCGCCAAACCTGCCCCCCTTGGCGATGAAGCCGTAGGTCGCGGTGGGGTCGTCCCCCTGTTCCGCGCGCTCTTCCCCGAACTCGACGACACCGGAAAAGACTCCGGACACGACCATCTCAAATCCATTCACGGCGACCGCGCGCCCTGCACCGCCGTCTCTGACATTTTCCCCGCCGATCATACGCGGGTCACTACTCTCTGCGGGCGCCGTAAGGACCCAGTCCCATTCGAGCGACTCGCCGTCAGCGACGGCCCGCGCTACGAAGATCTCTTCGTCGCCGACCATGTTCACGATGTTGCCGGGGCCAAACGAAAACTGACCGTCGTTGGGAGCGCCGCGCGTCAGAACGCCGGTGACGTACAAGCCACCGTCATCATCGATTGCAAGACTCGAACACCGTACGTTGAGGTTGGTCGGCAGGACGTTCGTTTGGCCGACCCCACTGACGAACTCACGAACAAAACACTGACCGGCGATGCTGCTAGAAACCGAGTAGAAGGCGCCGTCGCCTGCTACCAGCTCGATCGACTCAGCACTCCCAACTGCTGTCGATATAGCTTGCTCCCCAGTGGCGGTGTGACGTATCAGGTCGCCTACGGATAAATTGTGGGAGTGGACCACGCCACGACCATCCGTCACGATCTGCGGGAAGGGAAAGATGCCGTCATCGCCCAGGCCCACGTCGGAAGCGTAATACGCCCATTCCCAGGTTGGGTCGGCATCGTGAGTCAGCTTCGCCAGATAAGGACGCCGCTCTGAGCACAATTGATCGTCCCCTCCCGGTAGACCCGCCCTACCACCCAAGACCCCCGTTGCGTAGATCCCAGACTGGTCGACAGCAAGATCGGTGCCACTGAAAGTAAATAGCCCAGCGTCTGTTTCTGCGAATTCCCAATCACCCTCGCCCGAAAGCTTCGCAACATAAACAGCCCGGGGGGGCACAATGTCGCAAGGGCAACGGGAATCGTCTGGGTCTGGGTCATTTTGCTTGGGAACAACAGTGATTCCCCCGAACTGCACGGCCACTCGACACTCGCAAGATATTTCTCCCTCCCCCTCATCCACAATCTCACATACCCGCACATACTCGGCTTCTTGTCTTTCGTCCTCCGAGAGATCGAAAACCAGGCCGGTCAAGTAAACGTCGCCATCGTAGAGGACCATTGAGCCCACAGTTTCCCGGAGTGTTCCCCGTGCGCTCTGCAACCATTCGACCTCCCCTTCTGGGTCGATCTTCACGACGAATATGTCCGGCCACGTCGCGATTCCGCGGACTTCGTCCCCCACCCCGGTGAACTCACTACTCACCGACTCGTCACCGATTCGGAGGGTCCCAAAGAACTCTCCTGCGACGTATACGGAGCCGTCCTCATCGATCTCTGTATCGGATATGTTGAGGCGAAACGGGAGGGTCTCTCCCCCGGCCACGTGCGGGCTTCCGCTGAACACGATGGGAAAGGCGTGGGCCGGCGTCAGTCGGACTGCAGCCATCACGACGCCGACCACAGCGACACAGAAGAGATTCAGTTTAGCGAACCTAAACACGTCAAGCCCCATCATCCCTCCGGTGCCGGGTTGAGGTCCGCGATGGCCGCCGCCCGTTGCAGGCGGAACGTGCCTTCCACTCGGATCTCGTTGCGGTGCAATCCAGTAATCGTCTCGCTGTACAAACCGGCGACTTCGTCGAAGCCGAGGTCCGGGCCGGATAGCCCGCTGGGGTCGTCCTCAGTGAACGTCAGGCGCACCTCCCTCTCGAAAGCGAACGCTTCCACCGCCGGGTCGCCGCGCGAGCTCAAATTGTCGTGATCCGGATGAAATGGGTGGCGATACGGGTTGGTCGGTAGATCGGACGCGATCGACAGCACCGCGCTCAGCTCGTTGGCACCCCCAAAGTCGCCCGTCATCTCCAGATCGTTACCGGCGAAATCGAAGTGCACGGTACTGATCCGCCTGCCCACCGGCTGGCCGTCACGCAGCGACGCCCCCTGGAAGTCAGGCACGAGCTCATCGTCGGTGAGCAAAACGAAGCGCCCCGGTTCATCCACAACTTCGAAGCCAGGTCGATTGGGGTTCGGCTTGGTCGTACCGTTCTGCCACATCTGAATCACTTTCTTGAGCAGCCGCACCTTTCCATCGGCACCGACGTGCAACATGAGGCGCATCGGAAACTCGCTGCCGCCACCGGCTTTGTTGCAAAGGAACTGGCAGTCGCCCCCGCTATCGCAAGGGCTGTCCGCATTGGACCCGCCGATGCAAATGCTACCCGGCAGCACGCAGGTTGAACCAAACTCCTCGCAGTCGCCGTCGTCCGTACAAAGCGTGCCCGGCAAAGGTGAATTCGCGCATGTCCCCTTGGCCTTGCAGAGCGCGTTCGTGCAGTCGCGGTTCCGATTACACGGCAGCCCGACATCGATGCCGGCCGCACAAATTCGCGGCTGGCCGACGCAGCTAGACCCCGGACAGTCGTCTTCTTGGGTCTCGGTCGAACACGCCGCCCCAGCGTTGTCTCCACCGCGGCAGGTCATGCTGCAGAATCCAGGACAATCCGAATCCTCACTGCAGCTCATCCCTTCGTTAGGACCTCCGGTACAGGTATTGGACAGGCCGTCCGTCGGCACCGCGACCATCGATCCGGATTGCGGCTGACTCACCTTGTCGACCGTCACGCTACCAATCCAAAGCCCGGCGAACTCCGACACGTTGCCACCATTTCCGGAGAGCGCCGCCGCCGAAGCGGAAGCCCGCGTTGCCTCGACCGGAAGAAGCCACCGCGTACCGCGACCGTCGGTAATCGAAATGACACTAGCTACGCTGGGCGAGCTACCGAAATCACCGCGCCGCACCGCGAGCCGCGTCAGCGCGTACATCCCCGCTTCGGCGGGGACCTCGAGAGTCCCATCGAAACTCAGCCATTCGAAGTCGCCCAAATTGGGGCCTGGCTCCGTAACGACAGAAAAATACGATAGCGGAACTTGTTCCGGCGACGCGTCGTCTGCGACTGCAATCTCGATCGTCACGTCGTCGCCGTGCAGATTCTGAAAGAGAATCTCGAGGTCCGGAACACCGCGTCCATAGCTCAGTCCGTTCGTCGTCGGGGGTTCAACATCCAACGGCGCAATGAACTCCGAGCCGGACGAAGACATGACCCAATAGGCCTCGCCGTAGCGGATAGTCGCGGCATTGGGCGCCGCGACCCGCTCCCAGACACCCGTCGGCAACAACCGATACACCGGCTGTCCGTCGTGCGCCGGGGACGACCCGAAATACTCCGCGAAGGTCGGGGGATTCGCCGGATCCGTCGGAAACCCCGCGAGGGTAAACTCATTGGCCTGCCAGTCGATGGTGGGCACCAGCGGGCGCCCCGAGATCGTCAATGTAGCCGGCGCATCCCCGATGCGAATCAGATAGGCCCGGTTTCCCTCGACGCTGACGAGCTCGTTGTCCGCCAAGGACAAAGCGACAGAATCCGGGTTGGAGGCTGGCACGTAACCAAGCCAGCCGCGATTCCCTGTCAGCGGCTCATCCGGTTCGGTGACAAAGTCGATCGAGCCAGGTTCGACGCCACGCGTCCAAGCACTCAGTATTCCGATACCGGCAAAGACGCTGCTCGGATCGGTAACCGTGGGCTGGACGTGCAGGTAGATCGCGTTCCACCCCGGCACCAGATCGAACTCCTGTGTCCAGGTGGGCTGAGCTTTGACGGGCGCCGCAAGAGTGAACCCAATCGCAACAGCTAAGGCCGCACTCTGGAGTAGTCTAAACGTCGGACGTTCGAGAGACATCTCTCTCCCTTCACCAATCATCTGTTCTCGTAGTTAGCTTTGCGGAACCGGCGGAGGCGCCTCTCGACGACCGACGGCGCGATACGGCACCTCGATGGCAGCAAGACGTTGCTCATCGATCTCGATGCTCACGTTATCGGTCGCAGCGGCATACAGTTCGCCTCGCAACTTCTCACGCTTTTCACGCAGCAACCGGTACCGAATCCCAGTAGCGACCTTGTCCAGCGGCCGAACCGAGGCCGCCTTCTTCCCCAACAACCGAATCACATAGAAGCCGCTCTCGGTTTCCAGGACGGGGCTCAGCGCTCCCGGCTGTCCCAGGGAAGAGATCGCGTCTACGACCTCGGCAGGAAATCGACTGTCGCGCTGCTCGCGCTCGACCCAACCTATATCCCCACCACGATAGCGACTCGCCTGATCGTCGGAATGGCGAACCGCCAACCGCCCGAAGTCCTTCGAAGGATCTTGTTCTGCTGCCTCGGCACGGACCATCGCGATCCGCTCCCTCAGCTCTTCGACCCGTGCCGGCGACGCGCCAGGAGGGCGGGCAATGTAGATCAATGCAGCATGCGCCGCGGCCGGAACCTCGAACTCATCCCGGTGGGCGCCGTAGTAGTCCGCAACTTCGTCGTCGCTCACCCCAATCGCCGCCAGCGACGCATCGATGTGCTCGACTCGATACCGATTGGCGGCAACCAATCGCAGTTGTCGCTGCAGCTCGTACTCTTCCAAGTAGCCCTGCTCGCGGGTATTTGCCGCGAACACCTCGACCTCAATCATCTGCATGAGCAGCTCTCGCCGGGCCTCCGGCGACTGGAAGATGACCGCACCGCCACGGTGCTCCATCTCGCTCTCGAAGTCGGCCACCGTGATGGCGTGCCCCGCGACCGTCGCCAGGACTTCGACCTCTTCACGCTGCGCGGAGACAGGGGGAGGATCGGCTGCCCAACGCTGAGCAGAGATCGTCAGGAGCGACCCGCATGCGGCCGCAACGATCGCTAGCAAACCGGCGCGCAGCGTCACAGACCTCGCCCGTGGACTCCCCCGCGGCTGGTCGCCCGGGAGCTAAGCTCGTTCTCAGTCATCGCTCTTCCCATCTTCAGCAAACGGACCGCTTTCGCGGGCCGCCGTGCATCAAATAGAAGGCAACTTACTGAGCGTGCGCAGCATGAGTGAAGCCAAAACAGATCCGCATTCCGTGCATTTTTCGTGCACGCTACTGCGTGAGCGAAGGTTCGGCGCGGTGATTGAGGCTACAGCGCAGCGAGTACGGCGTTGGCATCGGTCAACATCGGCGCCCCCGACGAAGGCGGCAGGTCGGCCAAAGCGTTGGCGAGCACCGATCGCGCTTCAGCGTTTCGGCCTTGCTCGGACAACGCACGCGCCAAGCTGACCGCTGGGCCACCCGCCTGCATGCGCGCACCGCAGCGTCGCGCCACCTCCAGGCCGCGGCCGAGGCGATCTTCGACTTCTCCCCACGCGATGCTGGAACCGATCGCCTCACTTCGTTTGACAATGAGGTCAGCGTACGCCCAGTGCAGAAAAGACTCACTGGCGACCTCGCCGGTCTCGCTGACGACGCGCAAGCCGGACGCGACTGCGGCGAGACCCGCTTCGAAGTCGCCAGCTTGTCCCCAGGCTTCGGCGAGCATTGCCTGGTAGAGCGGCTGCCCGAGGCGTGCACCATTCTCCTCGAGCAGCTGTACACCTTGCGCCGCCTGCACGGCGCCCTCGGCGGCCTGGCCGCGGAACGCCATCGCCCAACCAGCCACCACCAGCGCCGCCGGGATGTAGTATGGGAATCCGTGCTCCATGCTGAGCTCGAGACACAGCCGCGAGTGCCTCTCGGCACCGTCGACGCTGCGTACGAACTGACTGAAGGTCATCGCGTAGAAGTGCGCCAGCACCAGACTCGGAACATGGGAGTGATGTTCGGCCAGCGCGACCGATTCGCGTCCCCACTCGCTCGCCTCGTCGATCGCGCCGAGGCCGCCGAATACCAGACTGCCGTGACCGAGACACTGCACGCCGGGATCGGTCGTCGCCTGTACCACCATCGGCCCGTGCAGCGCGGGATCGTAACCGTCGCGGCAGTCTCGTAGACGATTCGACGCTTCCTCGTAGAGACCGATCGAGAAACATACGATCGCCCGGCTGAGCGAGGCGACTACCCGGTCGTAGGGGTCGCCGCTCTCGTTCGCGACGGCGAGCTGGCGTTGCGTCACGTCGGACGCCGGTCCGTGCTCACCGCGCAGCTCGTAGAACCCAGCCAACCCGGCAAGCACCGAGATCAACTCGGGCGTATCGTCATCGATGTCGGCGCTGAGCTCAAAGGCGCGGTCGTACACCTCTCGCACTTCCGGATCGACGTACCCCTTGGTCATCGTCAGGCAATTGCCGAGCTTGGATAGCAAACTGAACTCGGCCCTTCGGTGATCGAAGTCCTCCACATCGCCATCCAGGAGACTCAGCGCGCGCCGTACGAGGAGCGCCGCCTCTGCGTGCGAGCTGCGCTGCATCGCCACGTCGGCTGCGGCCGCGAGATAGTGGATCGCGCGCGGAAGATCCTCGCCGCGTTCGAAGTGCATCGCCAGCTCGGCGGCGAACAGGGTACGACGCTCTCCGTGCAGCTCTTCGAGTCGCTCGCCGATGGCTGCGTGAAGTCGACGGCGGCGCACCTCCGCCACCCGACCGTATAGGACCTCTTGGTGAAGTGCGTGCCTAAACACGAAGTCCGCGCCGTCGGTCTTCAAGACCGCGCCGCGTCGCGCCAGCCGGGTAAGGTGAGCCGCGGTTGCCGAGCCAAAGGGTTGGGAATCCGAAACGGCGTCGCAGTGAAAACGAACGCCGGCCACCGCGGCAATCTCGAGTGCGTGCTGCTCCTCCGCGGAGAGCTGCTCGATCTGGTGCTCGATCAGCTGCCGAACCCCGTCCGGCACGGCCAGCTCGATCTCCGCCGGAGCCAAACGCCAAGCCCCTTCGTCCTCGACCACTGCGCCGTCACGCACGAGTTGATCCGCATACCCGCTCATCATCAGGGGGATCCCATCGCTCCGCGCAAAGACGAGCTCGGCCACGTCCCGCAGCTCTCCCGCACCCGGGAAACGACCGCGCAGGTAGACCTGGGTGTCATCGAGCGACAACAGCGGCAGCGGCAGATCGTCACAATGCCCGTGCAGACGCAGCTCCGCGCGCAGCTCGGACAGCGCAGGCTGATCGGCTCCAGTCGGTCGATGCGTAGCGATGACCAGGAGACGCGACGGCTCGGTGCGCCGGGCGAGCACCTCCAACGCCGCCAAGGTCGCAGTATCGCTCCAGTGAACGTCTTCGAGCAGCAACACCAGTGGTCTGTGCTCGCTCACGGCATCGAGCGCCGCGGCAAGCTCGCTGAGCATGCGCTCCCGACCGGTACGCAGTACGCCGGCTTCGATCGCAGCCAAGCGCTCTGCATCGACGACGCCTGGGAGCTCGGCCACCCAGGTCGGCGCCTGCCGCTCGAGGACATCGATCACCGCCGCCCCACCGGGACCACGGCACAAGCGACCGAGCGCCTCGAGCAGAGGCATGAAGGGTTCGGCCGCTCCGTACCCCGCAACCGATTGTCCGTGCGCGCATAGCGCGTCCGTTTCGCGGCGAAGCTCGTCCATGAATACCTCGACCACGGCGGTCTTCCCCAAGCCCGACTCGGCAACTACGAACAGCAGCTGACGCCGCCCGGCGTTGGCGGCTCTGTAGCTATCGCGCAGCCGGCTCAGCGCGGAGGCACGGCCGACCAGGGCCACCGGACTTTCGTCCGCGGGAGACAAACCATCCGTAGCCTGCACCTTGGCAATGAAGCGATACCCGCGTGCGTGCACGGTTTCGATGAATCGCGGCGCCTTCGGATCGTCGGCCAGGGCATCGCGGACAGCACGCAGTGTGCTGCGAAGGGTCTCGGCGCTGATATGAGTGTCCGCCCACACGGCGCCGACCAATTCGTCCTTGGAAATCAACCGCCGCGGATTGGTGGCGAGATAGGCCAGCAGTGCGATCGCCTTCGGCTTCAGCTTGATTTCGTTCGCGTCGCGCCAAAGCCGCTCGGCATCGAGATCGAGGCGAAATGGAGCGAAGACGACGACAGGACGGGCGGTCATGGTCGGGGCCGGTGGGATCGCAGGACTAGTTCGGGTCTATGATGGTGCGACAAGCATT
>JANQHZ010000219.1 GCA_028282445.1 Candidatus Binatia bacterium
CCTTGAGCTTCGGGGGTGGCCTGCACAGCAAAATGGAAAGCCCGGCCGTCTACCTTTGGAGGTTTGAAGATGAAAACGGCTCTTTCACCCAGCAACGCACTGCTCGACGCGTTCCCCGAGATGGAGTTGGTCGATGAAGCACCGCGGTACCGGTCGAACCCGATCTTGCGCGGTTTGGAGTCGCTGCCGGTGAAGATCCGAACTACCACAATAAGCCCGGCTCGGGGTCGTCCTCAACCACCAAGTGACTTCCAATCATAATTCACCTCCTCGTCCGCATCCAGCGACAACCATTGTAGTCGCAGCGCGCCGGGCGCTATGACTGCGCTATGCGCCTGCCCGGATTGCCGCCGAGACCGCAGTCAGCTGATCGCCCCGCTCACTTCGCCCGCCGAGACCATCGTTCGCCTACGTCCGATACTGGGCCGTTCCGTCAGTTCTCGAGTAAGCACGGACTATCCGCTTCCGGTCTGGATATTCCGGGATACCTCGCGCGAATTGGCCAACCCGATTTCAGTCAATGTTTGCTTCGCGCCCGGGGTGCTGCGCAGCAGCGCGGCGATTTCGCCGCCCGTCTTTCCTTGACGGCGCGACAGGCTGAACGATGCGTCTCTCGCACGATCGGGCAGCCAAGGAGAATTCGATGAGCTTCCGATTCTCGACTCTGCTCGCCGCGATATGCCTGGCGGCTTTCGTTCCGCACCCTCTGGACGCCTCGACAGCGAAGCCGAACATTCTGTTGCTGATCGGCGACGACATCGATTATTCCTACTACGGCTTTCAGGGGCACGAGCTCGCGGTCACGCCGAACCTCGATCAGTTGGCTGCCGAAGGAGTCGTGTTCGAAAATGGCTATGCCACCGCTTCGGTATGCCAGCCCTCGTTGCGCTCGCTTCTCGCCGGGATCCGATCGTACACCTGGGAGCGGATGAAGCAGCTGATCCGCAAGGTGCATGGTGACGTTCCGTATCGTCGGGAGTCGAGGCACGTGTACTTCACGCTCCCGCGCCTGCTTCGCGTAGCCGGCTACAAGTCGTTTGCCGGCGGCAAGATGTGGGAAGGAACCTACGAGGACGCCGGATTCGATGCGGGCACCATGGAGAAAGTGAAGTTCATCGGAGTCGACGGCGCCGATCGATTCGGCCGCGAGTCACTGCAACCTCTGTTCGATTTCATCGATTCGCAGACCGAGCCTTGGTTTGCTTGGGTGGCGCCGGCGCTGCCCCACCATCCCTTCGACCCCAGCGAGGAGTTGATGGACTTGTACCGTGGCAAAGGCCTGCTTCCAGGCGCCGTACGCTATTTCGGCAACCTGAGCCGTCTCGATCGGCGGTTTGGCGAAATCCGAGCCTTCCTCGACGAACGTGGCCTCACGGACAATACGGTGATCATCTACGTTGGAGACAACGGCTGGGAGACACGACTTCGACCGGGAAGCGGCTTGGCGTCGACGATCGGCGGCGACCGCGGAAAGCTGTCGGTTCACGATCGGGGCTTTCGTACGCCGATCATCGTGCGTTGGCCGGCCGAAATCGCCGGCGGCAATCGCCTGGACCCGATTGTCACCTTTGAAGATGTCTACGCAACGATCCTCGACTACGCCGGCGCCCGATCTCACGTCTGCTCGAGAGGCGCGAGCTTCCGCCACATCGCGAAACACGGCCACGGAACCTGGCACCGGCGGCACGTGCTTCTCAAAGCGGTGACGGTACGAAACCCCATCGCAGACGTACGAGCCTCTCGTTTGGACGACAACCCCGATAACGATCTTGCCGCGGTCAGTAACGAAGACGGCATCTACATGCGTCGTGGACGCAAGTGGGCCTACTCCTACGTGCCGGGGCGCGACTTCGAGCAGCTTTTCCATCTCATGCGGGACCCGATGGGAGACCACGATCTCGCGGTCGGTCGGCGCGACCTGCTGGGTGCCATGCGTCGGCGCGCTCTCGCGATGAACGAGGAGATCGAGTCCATCCGCTGTATGGTGTTGCCCGCCGATACCAACGCAATCGAGATGCGTTGAGCGACACCAGGCGTCGACGCAGATACCGAGCGGCGAACCGGGAGCGAGTCGAGTCGGCCTGACAGACCAGCCCGCCAGATCGGTGCTCCCTGCCGATTGATTGGAACGCGTCGCGCCGTTTCTCGAGCTGATCTCGACTATTGACGCTGATTGTCCGCGTCGCCGATGAGCTCGGCCGCAGGGTCCCGGGTCGCGCTCCGACGCACCAGGACGAGGTTGGTTCCCGGGCCCGTTCCGAATTTGGCCAGAAGTTTGTCGGGATCGCGAGGGATGAACCTCCTGAGGCCGATCTGGTAGTAACGCAAGTCCAGCTCGGCAAGCTGCTCCATCATCTTCTCGGGGTCGGCTCCGAAGTCCCGAATCAGCTGCGGCACGAACTCGAGTGCCATCACAAGATCCGTGCTCCTGAGGAGCGTTTCTCGCATGCCCTCGAGGATCACCGCCTCCGCACCCTGGGTGTCGATCTTGATGAAGTCGATCGCGGTTTCGCGTCCGGTGAAGTAGTCGTCGAGACGAATGGTTTTCACCTCGACCGTCTCGCGAGGTTCATCGATGCCGAGGAGCGTAGCGATCGGTTCCCCCGCCGGCACGTCGTACAGACGACTGTCGCCTCGGAACCTGGGGTTGGCGAAGAGCAGGGCGTCTCCGTTTGCGTTCGATGCCGCGCGTTGCTCGAGCACGACGTTGCGGAGACCATTGAGCCGCACGTTCCGCTCGAGCAACGCGAAGTTTACGGGATCCGGCTCGAAGGCGTAGACCCGGCCCGCATCGCCTACGAGCTTTCCCGCCAGCAGGGTATAGTACCCGACGTTGGCACCCAGATCGACGGCGACGTCGCCCTCACGCAGGGAGCGCACCGCGAGCTTCGACTCTTGAGCCTCCCAGATCCGTTCTCGGAGGATGAAGGGCGTCATGACCAGCGATTCGGGGTTCAAGAACATCCGAAAGGGCCTGACGCCCTCGACCTCGATGACGCAAGCGCTCCCTCCACGCGCGCGCTCGAGCGCAAAGCGCGCCAAGAGCATCGGTCGGCTCTCACGGGCGACGAATAGCAGCGCCGCGATCAGCACGCTTAGTGCTGCGATCCCTGCCCACCGCTTCATCGACTGGCTCTCGGTAGTAGACTCATCGCGCCGGACAAGCTGGGGCACGGAGAAGAGTGAGTACGGTAATCGACAACGCCTGGGCTCCCTAGCTTCGAATCGTCATCGGATGGTTCGTTTGCGTCGGTGGACCACAGCAACTTTCGGAGCAAGGCGTCAAGTGTCCACGCTGCGGCTCTATGTAGAGATCTGCTCGTACAATGCTCCTCGCGAGACCGTTGCCGCCGGCGCGTCCCGCCTCCCGTTGGTAGTGCTCGATCGATCTCGGCAGCGTGGTTTGAATCACGCGAAGAACGTCTGTGCAAGGTCGCCGCCGGGTAGCCGGTTCGCCGCATCACTCCCCTTGCCCAGACCACGGTCTGCGTACGTCCGATACTGAAGTCTTCCGTCAACTCTCCACCTTGTACCGGCTATCAGCGAGGGGCATCTGGTTGATCTCGGCGCCAATCATGCGGTCTGCTAATAGTTCTTCGTCAAGTCCATTCCGGAATAGAGCGATGCGACCTCGTCGGCATAGCCGTTGAAGGGAAGGGTTTCGCGCTTGAGGAACTCTCCGATGCGACGTTCCTTGCGTTGACTCCAGCGCGGGTGATCGACGGCGGGGTTTACGTTGCTGAAGAATCCGTACTCTCTCGGTGCTTGCATATTCCACGACGTCGGCGGTTGAGATTCGACGAGGTCGATCGCCACGATCGATTTGATGCTCTTAAAGCCGTACTTCCACGGAACCACCAGGCGCAGAGGGGCCCCGTTTTGGCTGGGCATCTCGCGGCCGTACATTCCGGTCGCGAGTATGGTGAGGGGGTGCATTGCCTCGTCGATGCGCAAGCCCTCGCGATACGGCCATTCGAGTACGGAGCGTTTCTGACCCGGCATCTGCTTGGGGTCGTGCAGGGTTCGAAATGCCACGTACTTCGCGTTGCCGGTGGGCTCGAATCTCTCCAGGACCTTGCCGAGCGGGATGCCGATCCATGGGATTACCATCGACCACGCTTCGACGCAGCGCAGTCGATAAATGCGTTCCTCTGGTGTGTGGGATCGCAGCAGGGCGTCGATCGAGACGGTCCCGGGCTTTGCGACGGCGCCTCCTATGCGAACGCTCCAAGGATCGGTGACGAGACTGCCCGAGTAGCGTTTCGGGTCGGACTTGTCGGTACCGAACTCATAAAAGTTGTTGTAGCTGGTCGCGTCTTCGTAGTCGGTTTGCTCTTCGCTGGTGCTGTAGGGAGATTTCGCGACACCGTGGATCTTGTTCAATGCCGAACTGGTGGGAGGAGCTTCCGCGGCCTCCGAACGATCCTCGGAGCGACAGCCGGCCAACCCCGAACCGTAGAGCAACAGCCCGGCGCCGGCCGACTTGATGAAGTCGCGGCGACGCATGTACAGGCTGCGGTCGGTGACCTCGCCTGTGCGTATGTGGTTGGGATGTATCGACTTGATGAGTAGGCCCATGGGCGCTTCCTTCCTGGTGTCTCCGAAGACAGTACGGGCGCTGGTTGGGATTGTTACGGCACGGGCCGGAGTTTCCGCACAGGCGAGCGTGGAGATCCGGGTGCTAGCCGGCGGCCGGTGCTCGATCGGCATGCTCTGGAGGTGCTTCGCTCGATTCGATGAACTTTCGGCGCAGCTGCGGTTCCGGAATCGGGCATTGCTCGACTTTGCCGAAAACCCGGTAGCGCCGCGAAGCAAACGACAGATAGGCGGCGTCGAGCAGAGAGTCCGGCAGGATTTGAAAGATCGTCAGCAGCGACCAGAGTCCCCCGAGCTCCTTGAAGATGCGCAGGATACCACGCGCTCTCGAGAAAACGCGCTCGCCCGATAGGCCGTAGTCGACCAGGACGTACACCGTGTCGAGCTCG